>JBBSNV010000111.1:0-6848 GCA_038260375.1 Reyranellales bacterium | reverse complement strand
GTGATGTTGGAGCGATCGAAGTCGAAGAATACGATGAAGCTCTTGGCCGCCATCGGCGCGGGCGCCGGCGGCGGAGCGGATGCCATCGGCATCGGTGCTGCCGAGCCGAAGGTCGCGATCAAGCGCACGAACGGGCCGTGCAGCAGATAATCGCCGTTCGCTGGCTCCTTGTTGTAGGGAGCGTTGATATGACCTTTGGTGGCGGCGCCGAAGAAGGCCTCGCCGCGATAACCGATTTGCAGGCCGACCTTGGTCGAGCCGCCGAAATTATAGCCCAAGCCGATCTCGCCCTCGACATTAGGCACGATCTTGGTCTTCTTGCGATCGTTATAAGAGAAGGAATCGTTGTTACCGTTGGTGCCGACATAGTCGAAGTCGTGTTTGTCTTTGAGCCGGCCGATCAGCAGCGCGCCGGCAAGACTGCCGAACACGTTGAACCCGCTATTGCCGATGCCCAAGGCGCCATTGACGCCGATGCGCGGGCCGACGCCGGTGAAGGTCGTCTTGCGCTGCCCGCTGTAGTCGTAATAGATGCTGTTGTAATCTTGATTCTCGACGCCGCCTTTGGCCTTCTGATTGAGATAGGCAAAGCGCAGGCCGCCGAACAGACGGAAGCTCGACGTGCCGCCCACGGGCATGTTGTAGCCGGCTTCGAAGTCGACCGTGATGTACTGCATCTTGATCGAGATGTGATCGGTCAGCGCGTTGGGCGCCGGAGCGATTGCTTCCCGGATGCTGTAGTTGTAGCTAAGCGCGCTGTCCTTGCCTTTGAGCCAGCCGCCGCCCACGCCGACCCCGACATCCCAATTGTTGTTGAAGCGATAGCCCAGCATGGCCTTGCCGCCCCAGCCATGATCGGCTGCGGCCTTGGACGTGTCGTAAGGCGCGAAGTCGTATGAGCCCGTCCCGCCGGCGTAGTCGTAGAAATAGTTCTTCGCCTTATCGCCGGCATTCCACATGTAGCGCCCTTCGACCGACAGATAGGTGCCGGGGCCAGTGGTGTACATCTGCGCCTGGGCCGGCGCGGTGGCGAACGCGGCCAAGGCGCCGACTAGCGCGGTCGAGCCCAGCAAGACGGAGCGTCTAAATGTCGTGTGCATGCAAACTCCTATGAATTCAGGCACCTAGTGTAGCGCGTGGGCTCTGGCACGGGTTTGCTTTGCGGCAGAGAGATGGCGCTTTCTGCAGGTATGTTGCCCGCCGGAAACAGTGGCAGATTGAAACGAGGAAGCGACCGATTTGACTAGCCCGGGCGCTTGCCCATTAGCGGCGCCAGCGGCCGCAACGGCGCGTCGAGAAAGTTTTTGGCTTCGTCGAAGTAACCAAAGCGACGCATCTGCTCGCCGTGGTCGTGGAGAATACGTCGCATTTGGTTGCGCGTCAGGATCGATTGCCACTGCCCGGCCTTGCCTTCGCGGAAGAAAGTCTCGGCCGATTCCGGCTTTTCTTTAAAACCTTTAGCCGCTTCCTGTCTTTTCAGCGCGTCGAAAGAGGACAGCTCGACCGCTGTGCGCAGACGCGCCGGGTCGTTGGGCAATTGCAGCCATTGCGCCAATTCGCCGAACGCGTCGAACGGTTGATGCAGCATGTCTTCGTAGCGCATCACGAACAGCGATCGATTGGGCTTGCTGGTCCAGCTCGCCACGTTCTCGCTCCACGAGCCCATGATCTGATAGACACCCTTTTCATGTGTGTCGATCCAGCGCCCCTGCTTGCCCATCAGCGCGATGGTCTCGTCGATCGAGGTGTCCATGTGGTGCGAATAGGAAATCGCCACGTCGAGCGGGTTGCGCACGATGTATAGCGCGCCCGCCGTCAGGCTCATGGTGATCATTGGAATGCCCAGATGCGCCACCAAGGCGCCATGGGTTTTCAAGAACACATAGCCTTCGGAACTGTCATGGATCAGCTGATGCGCCTTGGGCCGCGCCTGGGCGATATCCTCGGGCGTCCACTGCTCTCGCGGTTTGGCGATGAAATCGGTGTACCAGGCCGGCACGTTGTCGGTCGAGGTCAGCGACGTCATGTCGTTGATGTCGTGCGTGGCGTCGCCCTGGCGGATGAAATTATGCAGGAAGGCGCGGGTCCAGGTGTTGCCGGATTTCGGGTAAGACGCCAGCCAGATCAATCCGCCCATTGCCCGTAGCGTCCGCCGCAAAAATTCGCCCGCGTCGATAGTGCCGATTGCCGCCGCTCGCGTCCAGCTTCCGGCGGCTCGGTGTTTTGCGCTAGGCTTCCCGCATCAGCACAACACAGGAGGAAAGACGATGGGCGAGACAGTCACGGTCACGGTCAAGGACGGCAAGTTCTCCGGCTACCTGGCCAAGCCGGCCTCGGGCCAGGGGCCGGGGGTGCTGGTAATTCAGGAAATCTTCGGGGTCAACAAAGGCATGCGCGAGATTTGCGACCGCTACGCTGCCGCCGGGTACATAGCGCTGTGCAGCGACATTTTCTGGAGGCAGGAGCCTGGCGTCGATATCACCGACCAGACCCAGGAAGAATGGAACAAAGCCTTCGCGCTCTATAAAGGCTTCGACGAAGCCAAGGGCGTCGACGATCTGATCGCCTCGCTGGCTTATCTGCGCAAAGTTCCGGGCTGCAATGGCAAGGTGGGCGTTACCGGCTACTGCCTGGGCGGCAAGCTGACCTATCTGATGGCCTGCCGTTCGGATTGCGATGCGGCGGTGGGCTATTATGGCGTCGGTATCGACGCTGCGTTAAACGAAGCTGCGGCCATCAAGCATCCCACGATCCTGCACTTCGCCGAGAAGGACGGCTTCGTGCCGCTCGACACCCAGAACAAGGTCAAGACCGGTCTCAAAGGCAACAAGCACGTCACGGTTTATAGCTACCCCGATGTCGATCACGGCTTCTGCCGGCCGGGCGGCCAGCATTTCGATGCGGCGGCCTGCAAGGCGGCCAACGAACGGACCATGGAGCTGTTCAAGAAAGCGCTTAGTTGAGTGGCGTCGCCCATCGCGTGCGATCGCCTTGCGTCGGGCTGCCGCGCGAAGCGTGAATCGCCCGCTTCAATATCAAGCGCGCAATAAAAAAGGACGAGCACCGCTCGTCCTTTTTCGTCTGTTGCTTAGTCGGCGTTACGGCCTGCCGGCGCAAACCAGATCGCCATCGAGATTGCGGATGGCTTGGCCGGGGCAGCGATCCAGATCGATCGAGGTGCGCAGATTGGCGCCGCCGAGATGCTTGCAGTAAGCGATCAGCACGCTGCCTTCCATCTTGGGGTTGTTGCAGGTCTCGCGCCATTGGCCGTTAGGCAGCGCGTAACGCGTGCCGTAGGTGTTGTCGCCGCAGCGCAGCTGGCCATTGTCGTTATAGACCGGGCCGGCGGCGCAGCCGCCCAGATCGAGCCGGGCGTTGTTGGCGTAGCCATCGCGCTTGGCGCACACCGCGACCAGATCGTTGCCGACGATCTGCGCGTTGTTGCAGCTATAGCGCCACGAACCAGAGGGAAGGCGATCGTAGTTCGGTACGTAAGTGTAATTCGGCGCGTAGCCCGGCGCCGAGGCGTAGTCGCATACCAAGGTGCCGTCACTGTTGGACACGGTGCTGCCTTGGCAGGTGCGCAGATCGATCGCGGTGCGACGCCAGCCGCCATCCACGGTGCGGCATTCGGCGTTGACCACGCTACCTGCGCGATCGACGTTGCGGCAAGTGCCGCGCCAATTGCCCGGCGCGTAGTCTTGCGATTGAGCAGGCGAGGGCAATGCCGTCAGGGCGAGCACCGCCAGCAGAATGAAGGTGGCTGCCGTCAGCAGGGTCGCCTGGGAACGGGTGATGAAATTCATGATGGGTCTCTCGATTGGGTGATTCCGCCCCCACCGCGGACGCCATGCGAGCGCAAGGCGCGGTAAGGGAGAACCGATGAATTCTCAACGCCAGCCGGGCCAGCCGGTTCCCGGCGCTCCTTGATTGGTGTTGCTTGACGGGGGCAGCTTGACGGGGGCAGCAAAATCCCGCCTGCTGCGCCTTCGCCATTCAAGGATCGTTCATGCTGCGTCGTATCGTTCCGCGTATCGTTTTACCCGCCGTTTTGCTGGTTCTCGCCTGGAGTTCGGCGGCGTTTGCCGGCTTGCCGGAAGGCGAGCAGGCCTTTGCCCAGCGCGATTGGCGCACCGCCATTCGCGAGCTCAAGCCACTGGCCGACCAGGGCAATGCGCGGGCGCAATTCCTGATGGGCGGCATCGCGCGCTCCAACCAGGATGCCGGCCGCGACGATCCCAGCGAGGCGATTGTCTGGTATCGCAAGGCCGCCGCCCAAGGCTTGCCTGAAGCGCAGCGCGAACTGGCCTTCGTGTTGCTCAACACCAAGCCGCCGCAAACGGGGGAAGCGGTTTCGCTTTATGCCGCCGCTGCCCAACGCGGCGACGCCGAATCGCAATACCAGCTAGGCGTATTGTACGACCGCGGCATGGGCGTGAAGCCCGATCTGGCGCAGCGCCAGGCCTGGTGGAACAAGGCCGCCGCGCAAGGCTATACGCCGGCCTTGACGGCCTTGGCCGAAGTGGCGCGCTCGGGCGACGGCGTGCCCAAAAGCGACGCCGAAGCGGCGCGGCTTTATCGCGAGGCGGCCAATCGCGGCTCGTCCGAAGCGGCAGTCGAGTTGGCGCGCGCTTTGGCCGCCGGCCGCGGCGTGACGCGCGACCCGGTCGAAGCCTGGCAGTGGTATTCCTTCGCCATCGTGCTGGCCGGCAACGGTCGCGTCAGCGGGGTGCTGCAGAGCGAACGCGCTCAACTGGCCGGCGTGGTCAACGCAACCCAACGCGCCGATGCGGAGAATAAAGCCAAGGCTAAAGCGGCGGCATTCAACACTGCGCCGGCGCCGCGCCCGCCGATCAACGCCAACCCGCCGGTGCCGCAAAAAAGATCCTAGCGAGCGCGATCGTTTTCGGAAGAAAGCGGTTTCCCTTGCTTCCGAAAAACGTGAATCGCCCTCGCCTTAAACAAAGCGCGAGCGCTTATCTTAAAGCGGCTTTCGATAGGCGTCGGCCACCATCGCGTCGATTTGTTGCCGAGTCTTCTCGTCGGCACCGATCTTCTTGCCGATGATGCGGCCGAACGAAATCTTTTTTGGCGCCGGCCATTTCTCCGGCTGCCACAGGCTCGAGCGCAGCACCGACTTGGCGCAATGGAAATAAGCGTGGCTGATGCGAATGCGGATCGCCAGCAAGGCCGGCCGGCCGCGCATCGAAAGCCGTTCCAGCAAGGCCGGATCGGCCAGGATTTCGGCCTGTCCCGAAAAACGCAAAGTCTCGCCGGTGGCCGGCAGCAGGGCGATTGCCCCGACATGCGGGTTGTGCAGAATGTTGGTCAGGCCGAACGCCAGATTGTTGCCCGAGCGATCGGGGATCAACACTGTGCGCGGATCCTCGGCTTGCACGAAGCCCGGCTCGTCGCCCTTGGGCGAGACTTCGATCGCGCCATCCTTGCCGGCAGTTGCCAGCAACAGGAACGGCGAGGCGGCGAGGAACTCCAAGCCCTGTTCATCTAAGTGATCCAGCACTTTGGATTGGGTGGACTCGCGCGGCGGCGGCAGGATTTGGCGAAGCTGCTCTTCGTCGACGATGCGCATGGGATTTCTCCGCTAGTCTTTGCCGATCAGCCTTTTACCATTCAGCCTTTAGCATCAACCTTTGCCGGCCGGCCGTTCGAGACGGCGCACCACTTCGTCGAGCTGCTCGTAATCCGAACAATGCAACGTCACCGCGCTGGCTTCGCTGTTGGGCTTGGTGGTCAACTCGACTTTCAGGCCCAACGCTTGTTCAAGACGTTTGCGCAGCGCTTGGGCATCGGCGCTCAGCGCGCCGCTTGGTGCAGCGGGCGTGCTGCGCGACGACGATGAGGTCGCGCGCGGCGTGCTCTGGCGGCTGTCGCTTTGCGCCAGGCGCTCGGCTTCGCGCACCGACAGGCCGTGCTCGGCGATGCGCGCGGCCAGGCTCTCGACGTCGGGTGAGGCGGCAATGGCGCGGGCATGGCCGGCGCTGAGCTTGTTGTCGTCCAGCAGTTTGCGCACCGAAGACGGCAGGTCGAGCAGGCGCAAGGCGTTGGCGATGTGCGAGCGGCTCTTGCCCAAAGCGCTGGCCAATTCTTCCTGCGTTGCGCCGAATTCCTTTTTCAGCCGGTCGTAGCCCTCGGCCTCTTCCAGTGCCGACAAATCCTGGCGCTGCAAATTCTCGACCAGCGCGATTTCCAACGCATCGCGGTCGGAGAAATTGCGCAGCACCACCGGCACGTCGTGCAGCTTGGCCCGCTGTGCTGCCCGCCAGCGCCGTTCGCCGGCCAGGATCTCGTAAGTGTCTTTGCGCCCCGCCACCGGCCGCACCACGATCGGCTGCAGCATGCCCTTCTCGGCCAAGGAACCGGCCAGTTGGTCCAACGCTGCTTCATCGAAGCGCTTGCGCGGCTGGAACCGGCCGGGCTGCAGGAATTCGACCGGCAAGGTGACGGCTTCGCGGCGCAGCGCATCGAGCTCGGCATTGGGCGTAGCCGCTGCGGGACGCGCGGGTTCTGCCGGCATGGCCACGGAACTATGCGCGGATCTTGGCGCCTCGTCGGGCTCATCGCGCAACAGCGCCGCCAGGCCCCGACCCAATCCCTTGGCCAGGCCTTTATTGGGTTTGGCTTTCTTGTCGTCTTCGCTCATAGGCCCATCCTAGAGCCGGATGAATTGGGAGGGAACCGCATAGCGGGTTCCTCCCAAATCTGAATCCGGCTCTAATTTTAGCGGGAGCCGGATGAATTGGGAGGGAACCGCATAGCGGGTTCCTCCCAAATCTGAATCCGGCTCTAATTTTAGCGGGAGCCGGATGAATTGGGAGGGAACCGCATAG
>JBBSNV010000110.1:0-6849 GCA_038260375.1 Reyranellales bacterium | reverse complement strand
TGCCGTTCCTGGTCGATTCGCTGATGGCCGAACTGGTGCGGCACGAGATTGCGGTGCATCTGCTGGCCCATCCCATCGTCGCCGTGCAGCGCGATGGAGCGGGCAATTTGCAGGCCTTTGGCCCGGCCAATGCGCCGGGCGGCAAGCGCGAATCGATGATGTATGTCGAGATCGATCGCCAGCCCGCCGATGCGCTGGACGGGCTGCGCCGGGATTTGCTGCGCGTGCTGGGCGAAGTGCGCGAGGCGGTGGACGATTGGCAAGCGATGCGCGGCGCCTTGGCCGCGGCATCGGACGGCTTGGCCCAAGCGCGCCAGGCCGATCCAGCCGAAATCGACGAAGCGCGGGCGTTTCTCGATTGGCTGGCCGACCATCATTTCACCTTGTTGGGCTATCGCCGCTATCGTTATGCCGATGCGGGTGGGCATCCTGGCGCGACCGGTGGTGCCTATGCGTTGGTGCCGGGTTCGGCCTCGGGCATTTTGCGCGACGAGCATGTGGCGCTGTTCGAATCGCTGGCCGCGGATGGCGTCATGCCAGGCGAGATCTCGACTTTCGCCGAAGGGCCCGAGCTGTTGCTGATCGTCAAGGCCGACCGTATTGCCGTCGTACATCGTCGCGCCGCCATGGACGTGATCGTCGTCAAGGAGTTCGATGCCGATGGCCGCGCCGTGGGCGAGCATCGCTTCGCCGGGTTGTTCACCTCGTCGGCCTATTACAGCTCGCCGCGGTTCATCCCGTTGCTGCGCCGCAAGCTCGACCGGCTGCTGGCCGCCACCGGTTTCGATGCCGCCAGCCACGACGGCAAGGCGGTGCTGGCGGTCCTGGAAAGCTTCCCGCGCGACGAGTTGTTCCAATACGAAGAAGCGGCATTGTTGCAGACCGCGCTCGGCATCTTGCGTTTGCAGGAACGGCCACGCACGGCGCTGTTCGTGCGTCAGGATGCGCTGGGCCGCTATCTGTCGTGCCTGGTCTATACGCCGCGCGATCGCTACGACAGCGCGCTGCGCCAGCGCTTCGCTCAGGTGCTGGAGAATGCGTTCGGCGGCAAGGTGGTGGCCTATTCGCCGATGCTGGCCGAGGATTCGCCCTTGGCGCGGGTGTTGTTCACCCTGCGCGTCACCGGCGGCATCAAGCCGTGGCACCAGGAGGAGATCGAAGCGCGGCTGGCCGAGACCGCGCGCACCTGGCGCGACCGGCTGCGCGCGGCGTTGGTGCAGAGCAAAGGCGAGCAGCGTGGCCTGGATTTGGCGCGGCGCTACGCCCAGGCCTTCCACGCCGGCTACCAGGAGGCCGACGATCCCGTCGCCGCGGTGAGCGATATCGAGCGCGCCGAGCATGCGTTGGGCAGCGGCAAGCTGCAGATCGAACTGTATCGCCATCCGCATCAGGACAAGCACGGGCTGGGATTGAAATTGCTGCGCGCCGACGCGCCGATCCCGCTATCGGACGTGCTGCCGGTGCTGGAAAACATGGGCCTGCGCGTCATCGCCGAGGTGCCGCATCTGATCGAACCGCTCAAGGCCCCCAATGGCGCTCACGGCGGTGCTGGTGCCGGCGCGGAGCAGGCGAAAATCTATCTGCACGATTTCTGGCTCGAGACCATGGACCACAGCCCGGTCGATCTCGATGCGGTGAAGTCGAACTTCCAGACCGCGTTCGATCGGGCGTGGTCGGGCGACATGGAGAGCGACCGCTTCAACCGGCTGGTGTTGGGTGCGGGCTTGCAGTGGCGCGAGATCGCGCTGCTGCGGCTGTTCTGCAAATATCTGCGCCAGGCCGGCATTGCCTTTAGCCAGAACTACATGGAAGACGCGCTCAACGGCAATCCGCAGATCGCGAGCCTGCTGGCGCGTCGCTTCATCGTGCGCTTCGATCCCGATAAACAAGATGGCGCCGAGGAAAAATGCGCCGAGCTCGATCGGGAAATCCTGGCCGCGCTCGACAAAGTCACCAGCCTGGACCAGGACCGCATCCTGCGCCGCTTCCTCAACGCCGTGCGGTGCAGCCTGCGCACCAATTTCTTCCAGACCGCTGAGGACGGTTGGGCCAAGGAGTGGATTTCGGTCAAGCTCGACAGCAAGAAGATCGACGAGCTGCCGCTGCCGCGGCCGATGATCGAGATTTTCGTCTATAGCCCACGCATGGAAGGCATCCATCTGCGCGGCGGCAAGGTGGCGCGCGGCGGCATCCGCTGGTCGGACCGGCGCGAGGATTTCCGCACCGAGATCCTCAGCCTGATGAAGGCGCAGATGGTCAAGAACGCGGTGATCGTGCCGGTCGGTTCCAAGGGCGGCTTCGTGGTCAAGCATCCGCCGGTGCCGAGCGGCCAGCCCGTCGCCGACCGCGAGGCGCTCAATGCCGAGGTGGTGGCTTGCTACAGCATCTTGATGTACGGGCTTTTGGATATTACGGACAATCTATACGGCGCCGAGATTGTGCCGCCGCAGCGCGTGGTACGGCTCGACGGCGACGATCCCTATCTGGTGGTGGCGGCCGATAAAGGCACCGCCAGCTTCTCCGACATCGCCAACGGCATCGCCCGCGATTACGGCTTCTGGCTCGACGACGCTTTTGCTTCCGGTGGTTCGGTCGGCTACGACCACAAGAAGATGGGCATCACCGCCCGCGGTGCGTGGGAATGCGTGAAGCGCCATTTCCGCGAGCTGGGCTTGGACACGCAGAAGACACCGTTCACCGCGGTCGGTGTCGGCGACATGTCGGGCGACGGGTTCGGCAACGGCATGCTGCAAAGCAAATGCACCCGCTTGCTGGCGGCGTTCGATCACCGCCACATCTTTCTCGATCCCGCGCCCGACGAGGAAAAGAGCTTCGCCGAGCGCCAGCGCCTGTTCGACCTGCCGCGCTCGTCGTGGGACGACTACAACAAGGAGCTGATCTCGCAAGGCGGCGGCGTGTTCGCGCGCAGCCTGAAATCGATCCCACTGAGCGAGCCGGTACGCAAGATGCTCGATATCGCAGCCGATCACGCCACGCCGTCGGAGTTGATGCTGGCCATCCTCAAGGCGCGGGTCGACCTGCTGTGGTTTGGGGGCATCGGCACCTATGTCAAAGCATCGAGCGAGAGCAGCGCCGATGCCGGCGACCGCGCCAACGACGCCAACCGCATCGACGGCAAGGAGATCCGGGCGCATGTGGTGGGCGAGGGCGCCAATCTTGGTGTCACCCAGCGCGGCCGTATCGAGGCGGCGCAGACCGGCATCAAGATCAACACCGATGCGATGGACAACTCAGCCGGCGTCGATTGCTCTGATCACGAGGTCAACATCAAGATCGGTTTGGGCAACGCGGTCAAAGCGGGCGACCTGACCATGGAACAGCGCGACGCCTTCCTGGCCACCATGACCGACGAAGTGGCGGCATTGGTGCTGCGCGACAACTACCAGCAAAGCCAGGCGATCTCGGTGGCCGAGGCGCAGGCGCCTGCCACCATCGGCCAGCACGCGCGCATGATGCGCAATCTGGAACTGGCCGGCAAACTCGACCGCGCGGTGGAATTCCTGCCCGGCCGCGATGCGCTGACCCAGCGTCAGGCCAATAACCGCGGCCTGACCCGGCCCGAACTCTGTGTGTTGTTGGCCTATGCCAAGATCACGTTGAACGAGGAGCTGTTGGAATCCGACCTGCCCGACGATCCGCTGCTCGAGCCCGATCTGCTGCAGTATTTCCCGCCCGAGATGGCCGACAAGTTCAAGCCGGCGATCGAAGATCACCGCTTGCGGCGCGAGATCATCGCCACCCGCGTCACCAACTCCATGATCAACCGCGTCGGTAGCGCTTTCGTCGACGAGGTGGCCGACCGCACCGGCGCGCGCGGCGCCGACATCACCCGGGCTTATGCCTTGGCGCGCGACATCTATTCGTTGCGCGGGCTGTGGCGCGAGATCGAGGCGCTGGACGAGCAACTGGTGGCGCAAGCGCAGATCGACATGCTGATCGCCACGCAACGGCTGGTCGATACCGCCACGGTGTGGCTGTTGCGCAATCTTCCGGCAGGTTTTGATGCGCAAAGCGCTGTGCAACGCTTCGCCCCGCAAATCGAAAAGCTGCGCGGCGAAATGCCGGACTTGTTGCCGCAGACCGAGCGCAATGCTTTCGAGCAACGCGTGCAGGCGCTGACCACGCAACGCGCGCCGTTGCCCTTGGCCCAGCGCATCGCGGCACTTGAGGCGCTCGACATCGCGCCGGAATTGGTGCGGCTGGCCGAGCGCCAGTCGGTCGCGGTCGAAGCTGCGGCCAAAGTCTACTTCGCGGTCGGCGAGCGCTTCGGCCTGGCCGGGCGGCGCGACACGGCGCAGAAATTGCCGCGCGATACGCAATGGCAGGGTCTGGCGGTGGGCGCGTTGGTCGACGATCTGACCGCGCAGCAAGCCGAGCTGGCGGCGGCGTTGCTGGCAGCCGGCCAATGCGATGCCGAGTTGGCGCCCGATTGGCTGGAGCCACGCCGGCGCGCGGTGGATCGTCTCGATCGGCTGTTCGCCGATTTGCGCAGCCAGGGCATCACCGATCTGGCCATGCTCACGGTAGCGGCACGCGAGTTGCGCGCGCTGGCCACGCCGATCGACAAGCCCGTGCCCACCACCGGCGCCCCGTTGGTGGCGCTGGCTTAGTATTCTTTCGTCATCCTGAGCAAAGCGAAGGACCTTGCTTCAGCGGTGACTTCGTTTGTGGTGAGGCAAGATGCTTCGCTGCGCTCAGCACGACGAATAGAGAGTAGGCGCTCAACTCTTCCTAAACAACGCCCGCGTCCGGCGCACTGGCGGGGTTTCGTCGTCGGGAAAATCCTCCAAGCGCAGCAAGCTGAGGCCGAGTTTGGTGAAGCTCTCGATTTCGGCGCGGGTCAGCGGCCAGGGCAGTTGACCTTCGGGTTCGCTCTCATCGCGGCCGCGGCAGATCACCAGCAGCCAGCCTTGCGGCGCCAGGAACGACACCAGGTTGCGCATTGCCTTGACGCGCAATTCGGGCGGCAGCAATTGCAAGGTGTAAACCTCGACCACCAAGTCGAACTTGCCCTGCCATTCGTCGGGCGGCGTGACCAGATCGGCAACCTGCCAATCGATCGCCGCGTGCGGGAAGCGCCGCTTGGCCCATTGCACGCCGGTGGCGGAAATATCGAAGGCGGTGACGGCAAAGCCGCGCGCCGATAGCGCGATGGCGTTGTCGCCCAGCCCGCAGCCGACATCCAGGCATCGTTTGCCTTGGCCGACCGGCTTCTCGCGTTCCAGCCACTGCATCAACGGCACGTTGGTGCGCAGATCGGCCCAGGAGATTTTCGCCGCATCGCCATCCGCTTTGGCATAGAGCCGCTCGAACCAGCCCAGCGCATCGCCGCGCGCGGAATATTCGTCGAACAAGGCGCGCTGGTATTGCCGGGACATGCTTGCTCCTAATGCAGGCCGGCGCTAATTTAGCCGCCGTCGTGTTGCCGCGCCAAGCGGTACTCACGGCCTGCCGCGTGACTGGCGATCGAGGTGGGAAACCACTGGGAAGCGCTGGCAGTTTGAGCCGCTCGCCTGGGCATCATTTTCATGAACCCAGGAGCCGCGCATGGATCGCCACTATTCCTTATTGCAAGCCAACGACCCCGAAGTGTTCGCCACCCTGGCCGGCGAGCAGGAGCGCCAGCGCAACGGCATCGAAATGGTGCCGTCGGAGAATTACACCTATCCCGAAGTGCTGGCGGCGCTGGGCTCGGTGTTTACCGACAAATACGCCGAGGGCTATCCCGGCCGACGCTACTACGGCGGCCAGGAATTCACCGACGCGGTCGAAATCCTGGCGCGCAACCGCGCCAATTCGTTGTTCCGCAGCCAACACGCCAATGTGCAGCCGCTATCCGGCTCGCCGATGAATCAAGCCGCGTATCTGGCCTGGCTCAAGCCGGGCGATACGGTGCTGGGCATGGATCTGTCGCACGGCGGGCACCTTACACACGGCGCGCCGGTGTCGCATATGGGCCGGCTGTTCAACTTCGCGCGTTATCGCACCAATCCGAGCCGTGCCGGCGCGATCGATTACGACGCGGTGCGCGCTTTGGCCAAGCAAACGAATCCTAAGCTGGTGTTGTGCGGCTTCAGCTCGTACCCGCGCGATCTCGATTACGCCGCTTTCAAATCGATCGCCGACGAAGTGGGTGCACGCACCATGGCCGATGTCTCGCATATCGGCGGGTTGATCGCGGCCAATGTGAAGCCCAACCCGATCGACTTTGGCTTCGACGTCATGACCACCACCGTGCACAAGACGTTGCGCGGGCCGCGTCTGGGTTTGATCTTGTGCAAGCAGGAGCACGCGGCCGGCATCGACTCCTCGGTGTTCCCCGGTCTGCAGGGCGGCCCGCACATGAACAACATCGCCGGCGCCGCCATCGCGCTGGCCAAGGCGGCGCAACCCGAGTTCAAGCTTTACGCCGAGCAGATTTTGCGCAACGCCAAAGCCCTGGCCGATTTCCTGATGGCCGACGGCGCAATTCTGGTGACCGGCGGCACCGACAATCATCTGCTGGTGATCGACACCATGGCCAGTTTCGCCATCGATGGCAGGATCGCCGAACGCGCGCTGGATCGCATCGGCATCGCCGTCAACAAACAGGTGATCCCCGACGATCCCTTACCGCCGCTGCGGCCGAGCGGCATCCGCCTCGGTACGCCGGCTTGCACCACGCGTGGCATGGTCGAGACCGACATGAAGCTGATCGCCGGCTGGCTCGTGCAAGCGTTGCGGGCGCCAGGCGACGTAGCGCTGCTGGCGCGCATCGCCAACCAAGTGCGCGAGCATTGCCGGCAATTCCCCGTGCCGGCGCTTATTAACCTCGCCCCGCTTTAGCGG
>JBBSNV010000109.1:0-6853 GCA_038260375.1 Reyranellales bacterium | reverse complement strand
ATCGCCGATTTAACAACGAAAAACCCTCGTAAAGCTTCGGCCACGTCAGACTTTGACCAAACCCCCTATTCCGCAAACCTCCCGCTTGCGGGAGAAGGTGCCACGCGCAGGGTTGGCGTGGCGGCTGCGCGTATATTGATAACGTGCGCGGACGCGGGTGTTCGGACGCGTTAGTGCAATGTTTTAGACATCTGCCCTGAGTGATACAACACCCTCACCCGGCCTTCGGCCGCCCTCTCGCGCAAGCGGGAGAAGGGTCAAACCAATTTTAAGCCGCCAGTGGATCAAGCTGCTTGCGGATGATGGCGGCGGCTTCGGACACGAAGCGCTGGATCAATTCCTGGCAGCTCGGTACATCGTGGATCAGGCCCTGCACCATGCCGGCCGACCACACGCCGTGATCGAGATCGCCGGTTTCGTACACCACCTTGCCGCGCACGCCGGCGACCAGCGGTCCGATCTCCTGAATCGTTTTGCCGTCGCGCTCCATCTCCAACACCTGGTCGGAGATCTTGTTCCTGGCGATTCGCGAGGTGTTGCGCATGGTGCGGAACACCAGCGCCGTGTCGCGCTCGCCCGCTTCGACCAGCCGGCGTTTCACGTTGTCGTGGATCGGCGCTTCCTTGGTCGCCATGAAGCGCGTGCCCATGTTGATGCCGTCGGCGCCCAGCGCCAGCGCCGCCACGAATTGGCGCGGATCGCCGATGCCGCCAGAAGCCAGCATGGGAATCTTGATGGCGTCGCGCGCGATCGGCAGGAGCACTAAGTTAGGAACGTCGTCTTCGCCGGGATGGCCGGCGCATTCGAAACCGTCCATGCTGATGGCATCGACGCCGATCTTCTCCGCCTTCACGCCATGGCGCACGGCGGTGCATTTGTGCACCACCTTGATGCCGGCGGCTTTCAGCTTGGGCAGGAACGGCTCGGGATTATTGCCCGCGGTCTCGACGATCTTCACGCCGGAATCGATGATGGCGTCGATGTACTCGCCATACGGGCGCGGCACCAAGGTCGGCAGGATCGTCAGGTTCACGCCGAACGGCTTTTTGGTCAAAGTGCGCGCCTTGGCGATCTCCTTGCGCAGATCGTCCGGCGTCGGTTGCGTCAGGGCGGTGATGATGCCCAGTCCGCCGGCTTCGGAAACGGCCGCAGCCAGCACGGCATGACCGACCCATTGCATGCCGCCCTGCACGATCGGGTATTCGATCCCAACCAGCTCGGTGAAGGCCGTCTTGAACATCATTCTCTCCCCAATATCTGTTGTGCACATCTTAGCCCAAATCCCTGAGCCAACGCCATTTTCGGCTGGCGGAACATGGCTCGCGCCACTGGCCCTAGCGCGCCGGCCGGCCTGCGCTATGCTTGCTGCAAATTGGGAGGAACAAATGACGCAAGAGCTTCTGACGACCATCGAAGGCGGCGTGGCGGTTTTGACCATGAACCGGCCCGACAGCCTCAACGCCCTGACCGGCGACATGCTGCAAGCGTTGGCCGAGCAGACCGCCAAGCTGGCGCATGACAGCGCCATCGGTTGTGTGGTGTTGACCGGCGCGGGCAGTGCCTTCTGCGCCGGCGGCGACGTCAAGGGCATGGCGGCCGGTGGCCGCATGGGCGGCGCCAGCCTGGAAGAAAAAGCGCGCGATCTGCGCAGTCGCATGGAAGCCTCGCGCTTGCTGCACGACATGCCCAAGCCGACCATCGCCATGGTCAACGGCGTGGCCGCCGGCGCCGGGCTGTCCTTGGCGATGGCCTGCGACATGCGCATCGTCGCCAAGAGTGCACGAATGACCACCGCTTTCGCCAAGGTCGGCTTCTCCGGCGATTTCGGCGGCATCTATTTCCTCAACCGCATCATCGGCACCGCCAAGGCGCGCGAGCTTTACTTCACCTCCGAAGTACTCAATGCCGACCGCATCGAGGCGCTCGGCATGGCCAATTACGTCGCGGCCGACGACAAATTGCGCGAAGAGACCATGAAATATGCGCAACGCTTCGCCAATGGCCCGCGCGTGGCCTGGGGCTACATGAAGCGCAACATGCGTGCGGCTGAAGAAGGCACCTTATCGGAACTGCTCGATCTCGAAGCCTTCGGCATGACGCGCTGTGCCGAGACCGCGGATCACAAGGAAGCGGCCAAAGCGTTCGTCGAGAAGCGCGCGCCGGCGTTTAAGGGAAGGTAGCGCGCGCGATCGTCCGGCGTCTCGCCGGGCGTGAATCGCCCGCGCAAATAAAGGGAAGGCGCGCGATCGTCCGGCGTCTCGCCGGGCGTGAATTGCCTGCGCAAATAAAGGAGAATCCCATGCGACTGCGCCAGATCGCTTTCGTCGCCAAGGACCTCAAGGCCACCACCGAGGAGTTGTGCGACGTGTTGGGGCTGGAGGTCGCTTATCGTGACCCCGGCGTCGGCAAATGGGGGCTGGAGAATATCGTGGCGCCGATCGGCGGTGCGTTTCTCGAGATCGTGTCGCCGGTCGAGGAGGGCACTTCGGCCGGGCGTTATCTCGACCGCCGGCATGGCGATGGCGGTTACATGGTGATCCTGCAATGCCCCGACGCCATATCCGAGCGCAAGCGCATCGCCGGCTTGGGCATCCGCAGCGTCGCCACCGCCGACCGCAGCGATTATTTCTACACCCACTTCCACCCCGCCGATGTTGGTGGCTATTTGTTGTCGGTCGATTCGGTCGATCCCAAGCAAGACTGGCTGGCCGAAGATTCCCTGTGGCCTCCCGCGCATTACGACTGGCTCAAGCACAAGCGCAAAGACGTGTCGGTCGATTTGGTCGCGGTGGAATTGCAAAGCCCCGACCCGGTGGCCACTGCCGATCTCTGGTCGCGTGTGTTGAACCTGCCGGTCAAGGCGGTGGACGGTAAACTCGCCTTGAAGCTGACGCGCGGCTCGATCCGTTTCGTTAAAGCCGAGGATGGTCGCGGCGCCGGCATCGGCGCGCTCGACATCAAGGTGGCCGATAAGGAAAAGATTCTGGCCGCCGCCAAGAAGCGCAAGCTTCCTATTAGCGGCGATCAGGTCACGGTGGTTGGCTGCCGGATTAATTTGGTGTGATGTCTTTAACCTCTCCCACGGGGAGAGGTCGCGAGCGTTAGCGAGCGGGTGAGGGGCCTTGCGAAGACTCTTCTTTGGACCCTTCACCCGACCGCTCTCGCTCCGCTCGAACGTTCGACCTCTCCCCGTGGGAGAGGTGAAGGTTTAATGCCGCGCTAGAAAGTCGAGTGTATCGATCGCCACCGGCGCGCGGCCTTTGAGCAAAGGCGTCATGGCGGTGATCAGCCCGATATGGCCGATGCCGGGATAGATCTTCAATTCGACTTCGTTGCCTGATTGCTGGACCCGCTCGGCCAGGCGTTGGCTGTTGCGCGGATAGACCGTGGTGTCGCCATCTCCGGTGCCCAGGAAGATCGGCGGCCGGCCTGGCGTGACCAGGTTGATCGGCTGGGTCGCGGCGTCGGGCGCGCCGGCAAAGATCGGCGCCAGATCGGCAGTGCGGGTCGAGAAGTCGTAGGGTCCAGCCAGGCCGACCACCGCGGCGATGCGCCTGGTGTCGAGCCCGACCTTGGCCAGGTAGCGACCATCCACGGCCAGCATCATGGCGTTGTAAGCACCGGCCGAATGACCGGCGAGATAAATCCGGTCTATAGCAGCGCCATATTGCCCGGCGTGATCGACCAGCCAGCGCAAGGCCAAAGCGCCGTCATCGACGAAGTCGGGAAAATGCGCCTGCGGATAGATTCGATAATCGGGCACGGCGACGACATATCCGGCGTCGAGGAACGGGCGGATGGCGAACAGATAGCCATCTTTGCTGCCGCTATTCCAACCGCCGCCATAGAAGAACACCAGCAGTCGCGCCTTGCCAGTGAGTTTGTCGGGCACGTAGAGGTCGAGTTTCTGGCGCGCATCGGCGCCATAAGCCAGGTCTTCATGCACGGTAATGCCGCTGCGCGACACAGTCAGGCTGAGGAATTCCGGCCCGGAGCAGCCGAACAGCGCGAAGGGCAGGGTGACGATGCGGGCGATGCGGCCCGCCAGACGAAGCAGCATGATCTTACCGGATGCGATGAAAGACATTGCTTCTACGCGCGGTGAGGGCGATTCGATCTGTCTCAGCCGAAATTGGTTGCCGTGTTCAATCCCCCCATGCGCTTGCAGATGTCGAAAAAGCCCGCGATCGTGCCGTCGATTATCTCTTGCACCGGTTTGACTGCGTCGATCAGTCCGGCGGTCTGGCCGGCCAGGCCGATGCTGGCTTCCATGTCGCCGCCGAAATACAGATCGAGAATCTTGCCGAAGGTTTCCTTGGGCATGGTGCCGGCCTGGTAGATGCCTTGCGAGCGCTGGGTTTTGAGCGCGCGAACGCAGGGCGTGCCCGATTTGTTGAGCATCAAGGTGCCGGTCTCGGGCGCATCGATGATTGCCTGTTTGTAATTGTGATGCACCGGACTCTCGGCGCTGGAGACGAAGCGCGTGCCCATCTGGATCGCCTCGGCGCCCAACGCAAAAGCCGCCGCCATGCCGCGCCCGTCGCAAATGCCGCCCGCCGCGACCAAGGGCACGTCGACGGCCTCGCGCACCGCCTGCAGCAACACCATCGAGGTGACATCGTCGGGATTCTTGAAGCCGCCGCCTTCGGCGCCTTCGACGATCAAGCCATCGACCCCGGCTTCGACCGCTTTGATCGCGGCTTTTAAGGTCGGTACGACGTGATAGACGATGATGTTGGGGTTCTTGCCTTTCAAGATTTCGAGCAGCTTGCTGGGGCTGCCGGCCGAAGTCGAGACGAACTTCACGCCGCAGCCGGCGACGAACTCGACCATCTTGGGATCGCGCAGGAACAACAACGGCAAGTTGACGCCGAACGGCCGGTCGGTCAGCTGTTGCATCTTCTTGATCTCGCCAATGCAGGCATCGGTTTCGCCCGACGAGGTCTCGATGATGCCTAGTCCGCCTGCCTTGCACACGGCGGAGGCCAGTTGCGAGCGCGCGATCCAACCCATCGGCGCTTGGATGATAGGATATTTGGCCCCGGTATGCGCCAGAACGCGGTTCATGCTTCGCCCCCTCGTTTGCTTGCTTTAGGATCAAGCCATAGCACAGGAGAAAACGATGAGCGACGTGTGGGATATCGTGCGGCCGAAGGTCAACGCCGCCCTGGCCGAAGCCGAGCAAGCCTCGATCCCCAGCGACGTGGTCGGCCGCGCGCTGCTGGCCTGCGCCATTGAGGTTTACAAGATGACCCGCAACGATGGCGATATCGTCTCGGAACTGCAGTTCAAGATCGACAACATCGACGAAACCACGCCGTTCGGCTTCATGCGGCCTTAATAATAATTATGCCCCTCTCCCGCTTGCGGGCGAGGGTGGCCGAAGGCCGGGTGAGGGTGTTGTTTCATTCATAGCGAACGCTTCAGTTGGCGCGTCAACGCTCCCGAACACCCTCATCCGCGCACGTTATCAATATGCGCGCAGCCGCCACGCCAACCCTGCGCGTTGCACCTTCTCCCGCAAGCAAGAGAAGGGCAAAGATAGTTAGTATCTCTCAAGTTAGCAGATTTACTGCCGCACCATCTGCTCGACCGCCTCGCCGATGGCGAGTGAAGAGGTCAGGCCAGGCGATTCGATGCCGAGCAGATTGATGAGCCCGGCCACGCCATGGCTGTTGGCGTCTTGCAGGATGAAGTCTTGTCCGGGCGCGCCCGGTGGCACGATCTTGGGGCGGATGCCGGAATAGGCCGGCACCAGCGCGCCGTCCTTGAGCGCCGGCCAATAGCGGCGCACAGCGGCGTAGAAAGATTCCGCGCGGCGCGGATCGACGTCGTAATCCAGCTCTTCGACCCATTGCACATCGGGTCCGAAACGCGCTTGGCCGGCCAGATCGATGGTCAGATGCACGCCCAAACCGCCCGGCACCGGCACGGGATAGATCAATCGTTGAAACGGGTTGCGCCCTTGCAGCGCGTAATAGCTGCCTTTGGCGAAATAGCGCTTAGGAATGGCTTCAGGCCGCACGCCTTCGATGCGGCTGGCGATCACCGGCGCATCGAGCCCGGCGGAATTGATCACCATGCGGCACAGCAGGCGCATCGGTGCGGCACCGCCCACGATCAGCTCGACGACGCCCTCACGCGCGGTGCCGCGTTCGACCGGGGCGTTTAGCGCCAGCGCCGCGCCATGGTCTTCGGCATCGCCCAGATAGGCCAACATCAAGCCGTGGCTGTCGACAATGCCAGTGGAAGGCGACAGCAGCGCGCCGGTGCAACCCAGCGCCGGTTCCAGTGCCATCGCCTCGCTGGCCGACAGCACGCGCATGTCGTCCACGCCGTTGACCGCGGCGCGCTTGGCGATATCGCTGAGCTTGGCTGGCTCCTGCGCGTCGCAGGCTACGATCAGCTTGCCGCAGCGGTTATGGCCAACACCGTGGCTGGCGCAGTAGTCATAGAGCAGGTTGCGGCCGCGCACGCAGAATTTGGCCATCAGACTGCCGGCGGCGTAATAGATGCCGGCGTGGATTACCTCGCTGTTGCGCGAGGAGGTGATCGTGCCGATGGCGTCGGCGGCCTCCAGGATCAGTACCTCGCGACCGGCCATGGCCAAGGCCCGCGCTACGGCCAACCCGACCACGCCGGCGCCGATCACCACCACGTCGCATTCGGCAGTGTCCAAAGTGCTCATGGCATCACTGGCAGTCGGCGGTGCGACTGCATATGATCGGCGGCGATGAAAGAAAAGACAGCACAACGCATGCAGGCAGCCTTGGTGACGGGGGCGGGCAAACGCATCGGCCGGTTCATGGCCGAGGCCTTGGCCGAGGACGGCTGGTTCGTCTATGTCCATTAT
>JBBSNV010000108.1:0-6921 GCA_038260375.1 Reyranellales bacterium | reverse complement strand
GGTCGGTCGTGCTCTGATCCGCGCCGCCCAAGCGGTTTACGTTTGGCAGGAACGCGCCAGCCAGAAGCGTGCCTTGCGCGATTTGGACGCGCGGATGCTGAAAGATCTCGGCCTGTCGCAATCGGACGTGCAGCGCGCTTTCGGCCCGCCGGTGTGGCACCGGTAACATCAGGAGCGTGCGGTGGATCTCACCCCGACAATCCTCGAAGGCGACATCGTGCGGCTCGAGCCGCTGGCGCCGGTGCATATCGATGCGCTAACGACAGCCGGCGCCGATCCGTCGGTGTTCCGCTGGACTCAGCTTCCGGATATGCGCTGGACCTATGAACAGGGCTGCCTGGAAGCGCCCACTCGTGCGCTGGTCGCGGGCTATGTCGAGCAGGCGCAGAGCTGGCAGAAGGCGGGCACGGCGCTCCCGTTCGCCACTGTCGTCAAGCAAGCGGGCCACGCCGTGGGCAGCACGCGCTTTGCTAATATCGATGTCGCCAACAAGCGGGCCGAAATCGGTTGGACCTGGCTAGCGAGCGATTGGCAGCGCAGCGGCGCCAACACCGAGGCCAAGTATCTGATGCTGCGCCACGCTTTCGAGCGCATGGGCTGCATCCGGGTCGAGTTCAAGACCGATCGGCGCAACGACAAGTCGCGCGCCGCGCTGCTGCGCATCGGCGCGATCCAAGAAGGCATCCTGCGCCAACACTTCGTGCTGTCCGACGGCACTTATCGCGACAGCGTTTATTTCAGCGTGTTGGACAATGAGTGGCCGCGTGTGAAGAGCGAGCTGGAGGCCAAGCTCAAACGAAAATGAAACGTGCAGTGGACTGAAGGGAGACCCAACGTTTCAGGAGACGATCATGCAAAAGCTGCCGCTTTACCACGTCGATGCTTTCGCCTCCCGGCTGTTCGCCGGCAATCCCGCCGCGGTGGTGCCGCTGGAGGATTGGCTGCCCGATCCGGTGCTGCAGCAGATCGCGGCGGAGAACAATCTGTCGGAAACGGCGTTCTTCACGGCGCGCGCGGAAGATTTCGATTTGCGCTGGTTCACGCCCAAGATCGAGGTCGAGCTGTGCGGCCACGCCACTCTGGCTGCGGCATACGTGATCGTGACCCATTTGCAGACGCGCCGGCAGCGGCTGCGTTTCCACACCAAGAGCGGAATCTTGACCGTCGAGCGCGACGGGCCACGGCTCAATCTCGACTTTCCCTCCCAAATGCCCGAGCCGGTCGACCAGGGCTGCAAGGAATTGGTGGCCGACGCGCTGGGCCAAACGCCGGTCGACGTCTTCAAGGCCGGCAAGATTATGGCGCTGTTGCCCAGCTCGGCCGCGGTGCGTGCCGCGCGGCCCGACATGGCCAAGGTCAAGGCGCTGGAAGGCCAAGGTCTGATCATCACGGCGCCGGCCGGGGCGGGCGAGCGGCCGGCCGATTTCGTGTCGCGCTATTTCGCGCCGCATGCCGGCGTCGATGAAGACCCCGTGACCGGTTCGGCGCATTGCCTGTTGACGCCATTCTGGGCCAAGCGGCTGAAGAAGAACGCGCTGCACGCGTTGCAAGTCTCGGCCCGGGGCGGCGAGTTGTTTTGCACCAACAAGGGCCCGCGCGTTATCATCTCGGGTCAGGTGGTGCCTTATCTGGAAGGGCAAATCAGTGTCCCGGTCGCACGTCAGACTTACCAAGCCGCAAAATGATGCTGAGCTGTCGGCGGTCAAGGCGTTGTTCGAGGATTACGCGCGCTCGCTTAATTTTAGTTTAGCGTTCCAGGACTTCGAACAGGAAATGGCCACCTTCCCGGCCAAATATGCCCCACCCACCGGCGCGCTGATCCTGGCCACGGTCGACGATCAGCCGGCCGGCGCGGTGGCGCTATGGCAACAAGCCCCCAGCATTTGCGAAATGAAACGGCTCTACGTGCGCCCGGAGTTTCGTGGCCACGAACTGGGACGCAAATTGGCTGAAGCCATCGTGGCCGAAGGAAAGTCGTTGGGTTATCGCGCTATGCGATTGGACACATTTAAAGACAGCATGGCGAGGGCTAAGGCGCTGTATGAGCGAATGGGGTTTGTTGAAGTCGAGCCCTATTACGACAATCCCATGCCGGACGTTTGCTACATGGAAATGATGCTGCGCTAAACCCCTCTCCCTGTGTGGGAGAGGGGCGGATCGTTTAACTTATTTCTTCTTTGGCGGCATGACTGCGCCTTTGGCGCCGCCAGCCGGCGCAATCGCAGCCTTATCCTTTTTGGGTTTTTTGGCTTCGCGGTTGCTGCGCATTTGTCCTTTAGCCATGAAATGCTCCTGTTGATGACCTGTCGGTCTGCTGCCGACAGCGCGAGAATCATACATAAAATCCGGCCCGCTGCGTGGGGTTTGCGAAAAATCTTTCGCCGACGCTGGCGATTGCATTCCAAGCGCGATGCCGGCAGTTTGACGGCGAATTCAACGAGGGATGCCATGAGCCAGGCAGCGCTGCGCTATTTCGACGATTTCGCCAAGGGTGAGAAATTCCGCAGCGCCGGCGCCACGATGACCGAGGGCGCGATGATCGATTTCGCCCTGCAATGGGACCCCCAGCCGTTCCATATCGACGTCGAGTTCTCCAAGAACTGGGCCTATGGCGGGCTGATCGCCTCGGGCATGCACACGATGTGCGTCTCGCTGCGGCTGTGGCTGGCGATGGGTATTTTCGCCCATTGCAACATGGGTTCGCCGGGGCTGGAGCAGACCCGTTTCGTGAGGCCGGTGCGGCCGGACGATACCATCCACGTTGTGGTCGAAATCCTCGAGGTTAGGCCTTCCGCGTCCAAGCCCGATCGCGGCCTGTGCCGCCTCCGGCAGACCACCTACAACCAGCGCGACGAGCCGGTATTGGTGCTGGACACACTGCTTTTTCTCAAGCGCGGCCCTGCCTGACCCAAAGGCTTGCGACAAAAAATCCGAGGTAATGGCTTGCAACATTTCTCCATTTGACGGGGCGGCGGCAAGGCCGTAGGAAGGCTGCGGGCCACGTCCCCCCACCGGGGCGCCACTCTTCTGGAAGGGAGAGCTCGTCATGAAGCCATCTCTAATTCCGCAATGCCCCGATTTTTCCTCCGGGCCTTGCGCCAAGCGACCGGGCTGGACGCCAGCCGCTCTTAAGGACGCTGCCACCGGCCGTTCGCACCGCTCCAAAATCGGCAAAGCCAAGCTCAAGGAAGTGATCGACCGCACCCGCAAGGTGCTGGGCATCCCCGACGACTATCGCATCGCCATCGTACCTGCCTCCGACACCGGCGCGGTCGAAATGGCCATGTGGTCGTTGCTGGGCGCCCGCCCGGTCGATCTCTTGACCTGGGAAAGCTTCGGCGAAGGCTGGGTTTCCGACGTGCAAAAGCAACTGAAGCTTAAGGACGTGCGCGTCATCAAGGCGCCTTACGGCAAATTGGCCGATCTCAAGCAGGTCGATGCCACGCACGACGTGGTGTTCACCTGGAACGGCACGACCTCGGGCGTGAAAGTACCCCACGGCGATTGGATTTCCGCCACGCGCGAAGGCCTGACGATTTGCGACGCCACCTCCGCGGTCTACGCCATGGATCTGCCGTGGCAGAAGCTCGATGTCACGACCTGGTCGTGGCAGAAGGTAATGGGCGGCGAGGGCGCGCATGGCATGCTGGTCTTAAGCCCGCGCGCCGTGGCACGGCTGGAAAGCTATACGCCGCCTTGGCCGATGCCGAAGATTTTCCGCCTCACTTCCGGCGGCAAGATCGGCGAAGGCGTGTTCAAGGGCGAGACCATCAACACGCCTTCGATGCTGGCGGTGGAAGATGCGCTCGACGGCCTGAAATGGGGCGAGCAGGTCGGCGGCTTGAAGGCGCTGATGGGCCGGTCGCAGGCCAATTTTGCCGCGCTGTCCAAGTTCGTTGCCGCCAGTTCGTGGCTGGATTTCTTGGCCAGCGATCCCGCCAGCCGGTCCAACACCTCGGTCTGCCTGCTGATCAAGGCGCCCTGGGTGGCGGCGATGGACGACGACGGCCGCCAGGCGGTCGCCAAGCGCATCGTCGATCTGCTCGAGGCGGAAAAAGCCGCCAACGACATCGGCGCCCATCGCGATGCGCCGGCCGGCTTGCGCATCTGGTGCGGCTCGACCGTCGAGACCGCCGATATCGAGGCGCTGTGTCCGTGGCTCGATTGGGCTTACGCCCAAGTCGAGAGCGAGATGAAAAAGGCCGCGTAAAGTTTTAAGCATCGTCCTCCCGATTTTTTTTATGCATCCCGTTTTTGTGGAGCTTCCGTCATGGCCAAAGTCCTGATCTCCGATGACCTCAGCCCGCGCGCTGTCGAAATCTTCAAGCAGCGCGGCATCGAGGTCGATATGAAAGTCGGCCTGCCGCCGGCCGAGCTGAAAGCCATCATCGGCAATTACGATGGCCTGGCGATCCGCTCCAACACCAAGGTCACCGCCGATCTTCTGGCTGCCGCCACCAAGCTGCGCGTGGTCGGCCGTGCCGGTATCGGTGTCGATAACGTCGATGTCAAAGCCGCCAGCCAGCGCGGCATCGTGGTGATGAATACGCCGTTCGGCAATTCGATCACCACCGCCGAGCATGCCATCGCCATGATGTTTGCCTTGGCGCGGCAGATCCCGCAGGCCGACCGTTCGACCCATGCCGGCAAGTGGGAGAAATCCAAATTCATGGGCGTCGAGTTGACGTCCAAGACCTTGGGCATAATCGGCTGCGGCAATATCGGCTCGATCGTGGCCGACCGCGCCTTGGGCCTGAAGATGAAAGTGGTGGCGTTCGATCCGTTCCTGTCGATCGAGCGCGCGACTGATCTAGGCGTGGAGAAGGTCGATCTCGACGAGCTGTTCGCGCGCGCCGATTTCATCACCTTGCACACGCCGCTAACCGACCAGACGCGCAACATCATCAACAAGAACTCGATCGCCAAGATGAAAAAGGGCGTGCAGATCATCAACTGCGCGCGGGGCGGTCTGGTGGTCGAAGAAGACCTGAAGGAAGCGCTGGAAAGTGGCCAGGTTGCCGGTGCCGGGCTCGACGTGTTCCCGGTCGAGCCGGCCAAGGAAAACATCCTGTTCAGCAATGCCAACGTGATTGCCACGCCGCATCTAGGCGCCTCGACCAGCGAAGCGCAGGAGAACGTGGCGCTGCAGGTGGCAGAGCAGATGGCCGATTATCTCAACACCGGTGCCGTGATCAACGCGCTCAACATGCCGTCGATCAGCGCCGAGGATGCACCCAAGCTGATGCCGTATCTGAAACTGGCCGAGCAATTGGGCAGCTTCGCGGGCCAGCTCACCGAGACTGGCCTCAAGAGCGTGACCATCGAATACGAAGGCCAGGTCAGTGAACTCAACGTCAAGCCACTCACCGCCACCATGCTGATGGGCCTGCTCAAGCCGCTGCTCGATTCCGTCAACATGGTCAACGCGCCGATTATCGCCCGCGAGCGCGAAATCGCGGTGTCGGAGGTCAAGCACGAGCGGCCCAGCGACTACCAGACCATGATCAAGCTCACCGTCAACACCGACCGGCGCACCCGGTCGGTGGCCGGCACCTTGTTCGGCGGCAACCGCCCACGCATCGTCGCGATCAAGAACATCCCGATCGAAGCCGAGTTGGGGCCGCACATGCTCTACATCACCAACGAGGACAAGCCGGGCTTCATCGGCCGGTTGGGTCAGGTGTTGGGCGATGCCGGCATCAACATCGCCACTTTCCATCTCGGCCGCTCCGACGCCGGCGGCGACGCCATTGCCTTGCTGCAGGTCGATCAGGAAATCGACGAGAAGGTGCTGGCCAAGCTGCGCGCCCTGCCGCAGGTCAAGCAGGCGGCGAGCATGAAGTTTTAGGTATTAACTTCTCCCCGTGGGAGAGGTGAAGATCGCCCAGACGGCGATCTTTGAGATACAATCTCGCCATGGATCATGTTCCGCCCAGCTTTGCGCACGACGATGCGTTGCGCCAACGCATTGCCGCCAATCTCTCCGCTTTCGCCGTCCACCGCCACGGCGACACCAGTTTGAAACGCGCCGCCGTCGCTGTAACGGTGGCGGTGGCTGACGACGGTATCGAAGCGTCGTTCCTGCTGACTCGTCGGGCGTCAAAGCTGCGCGCCCATGCCGGCCAATGGGCGCTGCCCGGCGGTCGATTGGATGCGGGCGAAGCGGCGATCGACGCCGCGTTGCGCGAACTGCATGAAGAGTTGGGCATCCAGGCCGGGCAGGCCGATGTGTTGGGCCCGCTCGACGATTATCCCACCCGCTCGGGCTATTTGATTTCGCCGGTGGTGATCTGGCTGGCGGATAGCACCAAGTTGCGCGCCAACCCCGACGAAGTCGACGAAGCATTCCGCATCCCGCTGACAGAGCTGGAGCGGCCCGATTCGCCCGAGATCGTCGCCATCCCCGAATCGGACCGGCCGATCATCCGCATTCCGATCAATCACCTGCATATCAATTCGCCGACCGCCGCGGTGCTGTATCAATTCCGCCAGGTTGGCCTGCACGGCTTGGACGTGCGGGTCGATGGCTACGACCAGCCGGTTTTCGCTTGGCGTTAAGTCATTACTGGCCGAGTTTTCCCCTTGGCCGCAGGGGTTAAATTGGCTACTGAAAAGGCCTCGGGAACACTGAAAATCCATCATGAACGACAACGATCATAAAGGCCTGCTGCCCGCCGGCCTGGGCGACATGCTGCCGCCGGAAGCAGCCCAGGAAGCACGCACCGTCGAGACCTTGATGGAGCGGCTGGGCGCGCATGGCTACGAGCGGGTCAAGCCGCCGTTGATCGAATTCGAGGAATCGCTGCTGGCTGGCGCCGGACAAGGCATGGCCTCGCAAACCTTCCGCCTGATGGATCCGGTGTCGCAGCGCATGATGGGGTTGCGCACCGATATGACATTGCAGGTGGCCCGCATCGCGGG
>JBBSNV010000107.1:0-6926 GCA_038260375.1 Reyranellales bacterium | reverse complement strand
GGGACGCGATCTCTATGCTCGACCGGCCGATCGGCAGCGCCCATGGCCCGGCCGACGCCATTCGCCAGCCGGTGGTCAAGCCCGATCGCGACGTGCGGCCCTATCAGGATGTGCTGCTCGATTTGGGCGCGCGGCTGGGCCTGCCCGGCATGACCAAGCCCGATGGCACGCCGCAATTCCCCGGCGGTTATGCCGACTATCTGGTCAACCATCAGCGCGGCGTCGGCGTCGGTCCGCTGGCCGGTTGGCGCGGCGAGGCGGGCGAGAGCATCGGCAAGGGCAAGCCCAACCCCGACCAGCTCGAGCGCTATATCGAGAATGGTTGCTTCTGGAAATATGAATTGCCTGCGGAAGCGCAATATTACAAACACGCCAACAAGGCCTATCTCGACCACGCGGTGCAGATGGGCTTCATGCTCGAGCCCAACCAGATCGTGCTGCAGCTCTATGTCGAGCCACTGCAGAAATTCAAACTGGCAGCGCAGGGCCATGGCTTGATCCAGCCGCCCGACCATATGCGCGCGCGCATCGCCGATCATTTCGATCCGCTGCCGATCTGGTATCCGCCGTTCGAGCAGCAGCTGATCGACGAGAAAGAGTTTCCGCTTTACGCCATCACCCAGCGGCCGGCCGCGATGTATCACTCCTGGGGCTCGCAGAACGCCTGGCTGCGCCAGATCCATGGCTCCAATCGGCTCTACATCAACCGCGCCACGGCTGCGTCGCTCGACATCGCCGACGACGATTGGGTCAATCTGATCAGCCATCACGGCAAGATCACCTGTCAGATCCAATTGATGGAAGGCGTCAACGACCGCACAGTGTGGACCTGGAACGCCATCGGCAAGCGCGCGGCAGCCTGGAACCTCGATGCCGATGCACCCGAAGCGCAACTTGGCTTCTTGCTTAACCATTTGATTTCCGAGCTGCTGCCCGAGAGCGAAGGCCGGCGCGGCCTGAACAGCGATCCGATCACCGGCCAGGCGGCTTGGTACGATCTACGCGTGCGCATCGAAAAGGCCGATCGCGCCACCAATCATGCCGAACCGATTTTGCCGACCCTGCATCTGCCGCCCGACATGCCCAAGCGCCCCAGCATTTTGCGTTACGGCAAGGCGATGGGCGAACGCATGATGAAGGGAGCCGGCAAATGACGTCATTGCCGCCGACCCCGATGCGCCAGATGGGTCTGGTGATCGATCTCGATACTTGCGTCGGCTGTCACGCCTGCGCCGTCAACTGCAAGGAATGGAACACCGGCGGCACCGCCGGTCCGTTAAGCGATTTCGACCCCTATGGCGCCGATGCCGCCGGCGTGTGGTTCAACCGCATCCACAGCTTCGAAGCGGGCGACGGCGAGATGAGCCGCACCGTCCATTTCCCCAAATCCTGCCTGCATTGCGCCGAGCCTGCTTGCGTCACCGTTTGCCCGACCGGCGCGTCTTATAAGCGCGCCGAAGACGGCATTGTGTTGGTCAATCCCGACACCTGTATCGGCTGCAAGCTGTGCTCCTGGGCCTGCCCTTATGGCGCGCGCGAGTACGATTACGACGAAGGCATCATGAAGAAATGCACTCTGTGCATCGATCGCATCTACAACGAGAATCTCGAAGAAATCGATCGCGTGCCGGCCTGCGTCGCGACCTGTCCCGCGTCGGCGCGGCATTTCGGCGACCTGGCCGATCCGCACAGCGATGTCTCCAAGCTGGTGGCCGAGCGCGGCGGGTTCGATTTGATGCCGGAACTGGGCTACCAGCCGACCAACAAATATTTGCCGCCACGGCCGCGCAGCCATGAGCGGGCCTGCAGCAGCGCCAGCGAACTGTCGCCGCCGGCCGAGCAGGCCAGCGGCATGTTGGGTTGGCTCGACCGACTCTTGTCGCGTTAGGCCCCGCCATGCATCCGGCATTTTCGGTCATCTTCTTCACCGTTGCTTCAGGCGCGGGGTACGGTGTGCTATTCGTGCTGGCGCTGCTGATCGCGTTCGGCCTGGTGGCGCCCGATCTATGGACTGGCTTGATTGGTTTCGGCATCGGCTTAGCGTTGGTGACAGCGGGGTTGTTGTCCTCGACCTTGCATCTGGGCCGGCCCGAGCGTGCCTGGCGGGCGTTCAGCCAGTGGCGTAGTTCGTGGCTGAGCCGCGAGGGCGTGTTCTCGGTCGCTACTTACGCGCCGGCGGGAGTGCTGGCGCTGTTGTTCACCTTCTTCGCGCCGGGACGGCTGACGCTGGTGGTGTTGGGCATCGCCACGGCCGTGATGTGCCTGGTCACGGTGATTGCCACCGGCATGATCTATCGCTCGCTCAAACCGATCCATGCCTGGTGCAACAAGCATGTGGTGCCGAACTATCTGATCTTGGCATTGGCCACGGGGGCGCTGTTGACCGACGCGGTGCTGCTGGCGACGCAAAGCACGGCGCGCGATGCCATCGTCGCTACCACGGTGATGGCGGTGGTCGCGTTGTTGGCCGGTGTGCTGGCCAAGCACTTGTACTGGCATTTCATCGACACCGTGCCGGCCATCAGCACGCCGGAGAGCGCTACGGGATTGGGTCATCTCGGCAAGGTGCGGCTGTTCGAGGCGCCGCATACCCAGGAAAATTTCTTGATGAAGGAAATGGGCTATCGCGTCGCCCGCAAGCACGCGTTGAAGCTGCGCCTGATTATGCAAATCGGTGGGTTGATCGCCCCGGCTGTCTTGGTGTTGATCGGCCTGGCGTTGCCGACCATGGCGGCGCTCGCGCTAACGGTTATTGCCTCGGCCTTGGCTTTGATCGGTGCGTTGATCGAACGTTGGCTGTTCTTCGCCGAGGCCAAGCACACGGTGATGCTGTATTACGGCGCGGCGCAAGCCTAACCGAACCGGCCTATTCGAACCTGCGGGGCAGCACGTATTTCATGCGCAGCCAAGGCATGGCGGCAAAGGCAATTTGCGCCGCCAGGCCGATCAGCATGACCGGATGGCTGTAAGCGGCGAAATGCTCGAGCACCGTTTCGCGCAAGCCGAGAATGCCTATCAACGTTTCTGCCACAATCAGCAAGATCAAAGCCAGCACGCCCATGACGATGCGAATCGGGCTTCGCGCCGGCACTCGCGCACGTCGGACCAGCCAACCGCAGACCAGCCAGGCCCAGACCAAGATCACCGGCAATTCGACCAGCAAACCGACGATTTCGCCCAAATTGGGCACGATCAAGCGGATACGGATAGCGCCCAGCACGAATGCCGCAGCGAAGACCAAGATGAAATAGAAGATTCCGGCCTTGATCGCGGCTTTCATAACGGCACTCTATTAGGTAAGGGCGCGGCGCAGACTTACACGTTCATGCCTGCATAGCGTTGCTTTACGCTATGCTCGATCCAAAGGGGAGAAAACAATGTCGCGGCTCAAAGATAAGGTTTGCATTGTCACCGGCGCTACCAGCGGCATCGGCAAGCGAACCGCCGAGATTTTCGTCGCGCAAGGCGCCAAAGTGGTGATCGCCGGCCGGCGCGAGGCCGAGGGCAAGGCGGTTGCTCAAGCGTTGGGCAATAGCTGCGATTTCGCGCGCACCGATGTCACCGACGAGCAACAATTCAAGGCGCTGGTCGATTTCGCCATGAACAAGCACGGTCGGGTCGATTGCCTGTTCAACAATGCCGGTGGGCCGGCCCCGGTCGGCGGCATCGAGACCATTCCGGTGGCCGGGTTCGACGCCGCCCTGGCAACCTTGGTTCGTTCGGTGATGCTGGGCATGAAGCTGGTCGCGCCGATCATGACCAAGCAGCAAAGCGGCAGCATCATCAACAACGGCTCGGTGGCCGGCAGCCGCACGGGATTGTCGTCGTCGATGATCTATTCGGCGGCCAAGGCGGCGGTGATCCACCTGAGCAAGTGCGTGGCCATGCAACTGGGCGAGCAGAACGTGCGGGTCAACTCGCTCTCGCCGGGCGGCATTGCCACCGGCATTTTCGGCAAGGCGCTGGGCTTGTCGGTCGAGAAGGCCGAACAGACCGCCGAGGCGGTCAAAGCCGGCCTGGCCAAGATGCAGCCGATCCCGCGTGCCGGCCTGACCGACGACATCGCCTGGGCGGCGGTGTTCCTGGCCTCCGACGAATCGACCTTCGTCAACGGCCACGATCTGATCGTCGATGGCGGCGTGGTCGGCGGCCGGCTGTGGGGGCCGCACCAGGAAGCGCTCAAGGGCATGCGCAAGGCGTTCGGCGTCGAAGCGTAAAAACGCCAAAGGCGCCGAGCAAATGCCCGGCGCCTTTTCGTTTTGGCTGGATCGTCGATTAACCGCGCGGCTGAGCCGACGTTGAATTCGGTTGGTCCAACGGGACCGGAACCGGCGAAATCGTGGTGGTGATTTCGGCCGGCGGCGCGGCACCGTTCATGGCGCTCTCGGTCATCACCACGCCTTGCGGCGACAGCACCACGCCGACAGGCTGGCCATCCTTCAAGCCCGTGGCGTGCCAGTAGCTGTCGCAGCCTTTGGCGAAGCCAGTCAGGTTGGTGTAGCCGGCAGCCTTCATCTTGGCGGCAGCCTGGTTGGCGGTCGAACCGTCGACCCGCTCGCCCGGGCAATTGCCCTGCGCCGACGCCACGCCCAAGCCGATGCCCGGCGCTAAAGAAATGCCGATCGCCGCCACGGCAACGATCAAGCTCGATTTGTAATTCATTGCAAATGCCCTCCCTCGGGTTAGGTCGTAGACCTACCGACTGAACGGGCGGTATTGAAGGCGGTTCCGTGGGCAATCAAGGCCAATCATGGCATGTCTGCCACAAATATGCGGCGAGAGATCAATCCCTTAGGCCCGCTGTAATACGCCACCGGCCCTGGCGCCGGTTTCCCAGCCGTCCTGCCAAACGATCTGCCCGTTGACCATCACTAGTTCAATGCCGGCTGCCGGCTGCTTGGGCTTATCGAAGGTGGCGGTGTCGATCACCGTATCCTTGTCGAACAGCACCAGATCGGCGAACGCGCCCACTTTGATGCCGCCACGATCCTTGAGCTTGAACTGCGCCGCCGGCCGGCCGGTCATACGATGCACTGCCTCGGGCAAGCTCATGATCTTTTCGTCGCGCGCGTAATGGCCCAGCACGCGCGGGAAGGTGCCCCACAAACGAGGATGCGGAATGCTGTCCCACGGCAAGCCGTCCGAGCCGATCATGGCGCCGGGATATTGCATGACGCGCCGCACGTCATCTTCGCTCATCTGGAAATAGATCGCACCGGCCGGCAGCACCGCTTTGGCCGCCTCGACCCGCGATAGGCCGAGCTCGCGTGCCACCGTGTCCAAATCCCTGCCGGAGAATTCGGGCCGGCCCTTGCACCATGTGATGGTGACCTTATCGGCCGATTCGACGTAGTCGGGCAGCATCACGGTCGATGAGGCGATGTAGGGATAGACGTCGAGCCCCAGCTCCTGGTGCTTTTGTAACCGCGCGATCAGCGCCAAGGTCTCCACGGTGCGGCCGAAATTGGCGCGGCCTGCGGTCTTGTGATGGGATATCACCACCCGCACGCCGGCATCGCGGCCGATCTGGGCTGCCTCGTCGATCGCCTCCAGCACGCGCTCGCGCTCGTCGCGGATATGGGCGGTGTAGAGGCCATCGTCCTTGGCCATCACCGACGCCAAGGCGGTGACCTCTTGCGTGGTGGCGGCGCGGCCGGGCGGATAGAACAGCCCGCTCGACAGGCCGATGGCGCCGGCGTCCATCGCCTCGCGCAATTGGCTTTGCATGGCGGCCAGTTCGGCATCGCTCGCCGGTTGGCCGAGATCGCTCATGGTGTTGGCGCGCAAGGAGTTGTGGCCGACCAATATCGCCACGTTGAGCGCAGGCGGTGTTTTGGCCAGGCGGCCGACATAGTCGGCCACGGTGGGGAAGGCGGTGCTGCGGTCGCTGACGAACCAATTGTCGCGCTCGATCTCGGCTCGCGTGTACGGCGCCATCGAGAATCCGCAATTACCGATCACCACGGAGGTCACGCCCTGGCTGGTCTTGGCCGGCACGGCGGGCTGGTCGAGCAAATAGCGGTCGTCATGGGTGTGAACATCGATGAAGCCCGGCGCCAGCGCCTTGCCTTTGGCGTCGACCTCCTTATCCGCCGTCAGCGAGGCCAGTGCGCCGACACCGACGATGCGATCGCCTGTTATGGCGACGTCGCCTTTGCTTGGCGCAGCGCCAGTGCCGTCGTAGATCTCGGCATTGCGGAAAATGAAATCGGCGCGCGCCATTGATGGTCTCCGTTATGCGATCGGCTTGCTCATATACACCGTGACGCCGCGTTCGCCGTGTTCTTCGCGGTCGACGAGGTAGCCGAGTTTCCTGTACAGTTCGACATTCTCGACAAAGCGCTGGTTGGTATAAAGCCTAATTTGCTTGAAACCGGCGACGGCCGCCAGACTCTCGGCGTGGGCGACCAGTTTGGAGCCGAGGCCGCGCCCTTGATACTCCGGCAGAACCGCCACGTTCTCGATCAGCAAATGATCGGGCTGCACGATGGTTTCGATCAACGCTGCCAGCTTGCCGTCGACAGAGAGCAGATCGAAGCGGTGATTGCGGACCGCAACATCGTAGTCGGCGGTCATCGGCTTGGGTTCGCGGCCGATCAGCTTCACCCATTTGGCGTAAGCGGTGCGCGTCAGTTCCCGGATCGCCGCCGCGTCGGACGCAACGGCTTGGCGCAATTGAAACTCGCTCACTATTCCAAGGTCTCGAACATGCGCAGCATCAGCCGCGTGCGCTCCTCGAGCGAGGAGAAATAGATCTGTTCGTAATCGGTATGCGCGCCTTTGCCGTCTGGCCCCAAGCCATCCAATGTCGGGATGCCCAGCGCTGCGGTGAAATTGCCGTCGCTACCGCCGCCGGTCATCGGCACGTCGACCAGATCGAAGCCCAAATCCTTGGCCACGCCCTTGGCGTGCTCGTACAGCGCTGC
>JBBSNV010000106.1:0-6944 GCA_038260375.1 Reyranellales bacterium | reverse complement strand
GCTCGACGCCAACGCGCCCAAGCAACTCGAGACCGAGTTGAAAGCGGCCGGCTTCGGCTCAATGGGCGTGAAGAGCGTAGATCCGATGACTGCCTCCAAGGCGTGGCAGAAGAAAAAGCAGCAAGCCGGTTGGGCCTGTCTGCAATGGCCCAAGGAATATGGCGGTCGTGGCGCCACGCCGATCCAGCGCGTGATCTGGCAGCAGGAAGAGGGCGTGTATTCGAAGTTGTCGGGCGTGTTCCTGATCGGCCAGGGCATGTGCGGCCCGACCTTGATGGCCTGGGGTAGCGAAGAGGAAAAGACCAAGCGCCTGCCCAAGCTGGCTTCGGGCGAAGAAGTTTGGTGCCAGTTATTTTCCGAACCGGCCGGCGGTTCGGATCTGGCCGGCCTGCGCACGCGCGCCGAGAAGCAAGGCGACGAGTGGGTGGTCACCGGCCAAAAGATCTGGACCAGCGGCGCGCATTATTCCGATTGGGGCCTGCTGGTGGCGCGCACCGATGCCACCGTGGCCAAGCACAAGGGCTTGACCATGTTCTTCCTGAACATGAAGACGCCGGGCATCGAAGTGCGGCCGATCAAGCAGGTCAACGGCCAGTCCGGCTTCAACGAAGTGTTCTTCACCGATGTGCGCATTCCCGACAGCCAGCGTCTGGGCGAAGTCGGCAACGGTTGGAACGTCTCGCTGACCACCTTGATGAACGAGCGCCTGTCGATCGGCTCGGGCATGCCCACCGGTTTTCCCGAACTGTTCGAATTCTGCTCGCATCTGGAAACAGCTGACGGTCCCGCGATCAACGACAAGATGGTGCGCAGCAAATTGGCCAATTGGGCGGTCAAGGCCAGCGGCCTGAAATACACCGCGTTCCGCGCCATTTCGGCCTTGTCCAAGGGTGAGCGTCCGGGGCCGGAGAACTCGATCGGCAAACTGGTGGCCGGCGCCATGATGCAGGACATCGCGGCCTTCGCGCTCGATCTGCAGGGCGAGGCCGGCGTGCTGCTCGATCCGCGCGACGCGGCCGATGCCGCGCGCTTCCAGGCCATGGCCTTGCGCTCGCCCGCCACCCGCATCGAAGGCGGCACCGACGAGATCCTGCGCAACATCATCGCCGAGCGCGTGCTGGGCCTGCCGCCCGACATTCGCGTCGACAAGGACGTACCGTTTAACCAGATACCGTCCAAGATCTAGCGGCGCGTTTCGATACCGATAACAATCCCCAGGAACAGCGCTTGTCATACGATTGAAGGCGCGGTTTTCTTTTTCCCCGCGAATCGATATCGCGCATACTCGCCCGACGCGATCGTCGTTAGGGGGAGTTCATGGAAAAGCGTTATATCGCCTGGTTGTTGGCGGGCACGTCGTTGGTCAGCTTGCCGTTCATGGTGCCGCAGGCCGCAGCGCAGGCGCCCGACAACGCCACGCTCTACAAAATGCTGCTCGAGTTGAAGAGCGATCAGCAAAAACTCCAAAAAGATAACGCGCGCGCCAGGGCCGAGGCCGATAAGGCCAAGTCCGATCTGGCTGCCACCCAAGCGCGCCTGAAAGCAGCCGAAGACGAGTTGCGCTTGCGCCGCCAGGCCGATACCGGCCGGCCCGGCAACGGCGCCAATGTTGCGTCGGCTGCAGGCGGCCGCAATCCGGCGGTGGCTGCCAATAGTGGCGGCGATCGCTATACCCCGCCGCCAGGTTCGCTGCCCGCCGTGTCCGGTTTGAACTTCAAGCTCGAAGGCGCAGGCGGCGTGTTCAACGGCTCGGGCGCGGGCTACGGCGCCGGCGCCATCGCCGTGCCGCTCGGTCCTCGCTTCGGTTTGCAGCTCGATGCCATCGCCGGTGTGCGCGGTTCGGACATCTTCCTCGGTGCGGCGGCACATGGCTTCTGGCGCGACCCCAGCATCGGCCTGCTCGGTCTTTACGGCAGCATCACCCATATCGACGGCACGCCGAAATACTCCAACAACAACAAAACGGGCGCCAATGTCGTCAAGGCCGGCGTCACCGGCGAACTCTATTTGGGCCGCTTCTCGCTCGAAGGCCTGGTCGGCTGGCAGACCGGCGACGTCAAGAGCCGCTTCTTCGACAACGTCAACTTTGCGTTCTATCCGACTGACGATTGGCGGGTCAGCGTCGGCCATCGCTACGACAATGGCCGCAACGCGGGCGCGTTCGGCACTGAGTTCCAACTGCCGCTCAACATCGGCAGCAGCGGCATGTCGCTATTCGCCGAAGCGCGCTATGGCGAGGACAATTACAAAGCGGCATTCGGCGGCGTGAAGTTCTATTTCGGCGCTGGCGACAAATCGTTAATGCGCCGCCATCGCGAGGACGATCCGCAAATCTATCTGCCGGAAGATTTCATCGCTCAAGGCAGGAACCAGCCGCAGCCCACGATTGGTCCTACTGGCGCCACCGGCTCGACCGGTGCAACGGGCGCAACCGGTGGAACCAGTGCTACAGGTGCGACCGGCAATACCGGCCCGACCGGTGCAACAGGCGTGACGGGATCAACCGGCGCGACAGGGCCCACGGGCTTCACCGGTTCGACCGGTGCGACCGGACCCATTGGTGCAACCGGGATCACTGGGCCCACCGGGTCGACGGGATCGACCGGCCTAACCGGCCCGGTGGGTCCGAGCGGACCTTCCGGCGCCACTGGTTCCACGGGATCGACTGGCTTCACAGGATCAACGGGCCTGACGGGCCCGGAGGGTCCGAGCGGGCCTTCCGGCGCCACTGGTTCCACGGGATTAACGGGCACCACAGGGTCTACGGGCCTGACGGGCCCGGAGGGTCCGAGCGGGCCTTCCGGTGCCACTGGTTCCACGGGATTAACCGGCATCACCGGGTCGACGGGGCTGACGGGCCTCACCGGCCCCGCGGGATAATCCCGTTCTAACGACCCACGGCGGGGCGAGCCTTTTCAATCCGGGGCGGCTCGCCCGTTCAGCCTAGTCGAGGCGGGAGCTGATCTCCTGGCCGATCAGAAGCTGGGCGGCGTCGGGCGATTCGTCGAGCGTGAGATAGCCGTAGATCTCGCGGTTGTCGAAATACTGCTTCACGGCATTGCGCCGCGCGCTGTGCGAGAAGATCACGTATTCGTAGCGTTCGGTGCCGTCGCTGTAGGACAGCAGCGCGATCTGGTCGGCGCGCACCAAATAAGTGCAGTGAACCACCGGCAGCTCGATCACACGGCGCAAGCGCTGCTGCCAGATCCAGTGATATTCCTCGCATTCGACGTAATAGCCGTTGGCGTCGACCGCGGCGTGATAGTTCGAGTACGGGTTGTTGGCATCGACGTGGCGCAAGAACGGCGCCACGAGCGGCAAGTTAAGCGCCACCAGCGCGCGTAGAGTTTGCGGCCGCAGGAAATTATCGACATCGGCGGTGAAATAAAAATCGCAATCGCGCTCCAAGGCGCGCTGCAAGCTGGTCTGGCGAATCTGCGCCAGCACCTTGAAGCGCAATGCATTCCAATCGTGTACGCCAAACTGCTGCACGTTCTGCGCCACGTCGCTGTCGTCGAATTCGACATGGGCGTATTGCCCACCGATGCGACTCAGCCAGTCGCGCAGGATCGCCGCCGTGGCATCGGTGCTGTTGTTGGTACGAATGTAGAGGCAGATCGCCGACTTCGGATAGTCGAGCGCCTCGATGCATTGGAGATAGAACTTCAGCACCGGCTCTTTCTGCTTGGCCAGGATTGCCAACAGGATGCGCGGCGGGGATTGGGCGGAAAGGGGAGCCGAAACGGCCGAGGCGGCCCATGTCCGGCTCATGTCCGGTCCATGCTCAGACCACGAAAGAACAGCCGACGGCCGGCATTTTACCAGCGCGAAATCGAGGTTCTTGTGGATGCGCTCGTGATGCTCGATGGGTGTACGCGCATCGGCCAATAGCTGTTGGCAAGCCGCTGCACTCTCGTCGTAGTGGCCGGCCCAATAGGCCAAGATCGAAAATTCGTCGCGCAACGCATAGTCGCCCAGCGCGCGCTCGACGAACAATCCGGTCTCAGGCGGCAAGAGGGTGAGCGCGTGCTTGGCCAGCAGGTAGCCCTGCTGGTTGCGGCTGTTGAGCCGGCAGAATTTGGCAGCGCCATGCAGCGCTTCCAGCCGCGTCGGCAGGGCTTCATGCGCGGCCAGATACGCGTCGATGACTTCGCCCGGCGCGTGGCCCAATTGCTCCTTCAGCCGCGCTGCCTGCAGCAGGCTGACATAGATCTCGTGGTCCCAGAACTCCTGCGTGGCGCGGCGCTGATAGGTGACCAACGCTTTTTTTGGTTCCCCGCCATCGCGATAGCTTTGCGCTAGATAGAATGTGTAGCGCGAGATCAGGAACGGATCGGTCTCGCTGGCCAGTGCTCGTTCGAGTGCGGCAGCGTCATCGAGATATTTCTTCGGGTTGCGGTTGCGCGCGCTGTCCTGGATCGGCTTGTCGTAAAAACCCAGCGCGGTGTCACGCGTGAAGCTGTCGGGGCATTCGAGATATTCGTGCAGCACCGCTTTGTAATAGAACGGCATGCGGTTGGAGCAGAGTTGCGGACGATAATAGACCGTCTCGCCCATCACGGTCTTGATGTCGTAGAGATCGGCGTGCAGCGCTTGCTTGAACGCCGTGGCATCGAAGCCGTCTTCGTAGACCAGCACCTCGTCGGCATCGATCATCAGCGCGTAATCGATGGCAGTTTGCTGGCGCAATTTTTCCAAGGCGAAACTGCGGTTATGGGCGAAGTTTTGCCACGGCTCTTCGATTACCTTGCCGGGCATTTTTTTGGCGGCCAGCCAGTCGCGCACTGCCTGCTGGGTGCCGTCGTTCGAGCCGGTATCGACGATCAGCACGTAATCGACCAACGGCGCGACACTGGTCAAGCAACGGGCGATGATATGCGCTTCGTTCTTGACGATCATGGTCAGGCCGATGGTCTTCATGGCGCCAGTCTAGCGGCCTGAAAAGCCAGCGCGAGACTTAACGATTCACAGCACCGCCGAGATCGACGGAGATGAGGGCGGCGGTGCGGGTCAGCGCCGGCACGAAGCGTGTTAAGGCCTCGTCGGTGAAGCGCTCGGTCGGCAGGGTCAGGCTCAAGGACGCCGCGACCTGGCCGTCGCGGTCACGCAGCGGCACCGCCACCGCCGACACGCCCTGGCGCCATTCGCCGCGATTGACGGCGTAACCCAGAAGCCGCACCGATGCCAATTCGCGTTCGATATCGGCACGCTGGTAGAGAGTGCGCTCGGTGAAGCGTTCGGTCGAATCTTCCAGAATAGCGTCGAGCCGTGTTGCGGTTTCGTAGGCCAGGATTGCCTTACCGGTGGCGGAGCAGAATGCCGGCGCGCGCTGACCGACGAAAGTATCGACCCGCACCGGCTGATGGCATTCGGCCTTCTCGACGATCACCACGCCGCTGCCTTGCAGCACCGCCAGATGCGGGCTCTCGTTGATCTCTTGCACCAGCTGTTCCATGCGCGGCAGCGCGACGTTGCGGATGGCGAGACGACCCACCACCCGCGCGCCCAGCTCCCAACTCTTCAAGGTCAGGCGATAGCGGCTGTCGGCGGCCTTGTGCACGTAACCGCTGCCGACCAGGGTGGCCAGGATGCGGAACAGGGTCGGGCTCGAGACATCGACCCGCCGCGCCAGCTCGGTCAGCCCGGCGTCTTCGACTTCGGCCAAGGCTTCCAGCACGCCCAAGCCCTTGGCCAGGGTGGCAGTGAAATAGGCGGGTTTGTCGGCTTGGTCTTTTCTTGACGGGCGCATGGCCTATGATTACAACGATTATCGAAATCTGAAAAGCCTTTTCATTGAATGAAAAGATCGAATTTGAGGAGAGACGCCATGCCATCGGTCCTGACCTCCGCCCAACTGCGTGAATACGAAGAGAACGGTTTGGTGTTCGTGCGCGGGTTGTTCGACCCGCAAGAGGTCGATCTGCTGCGCCGCGCGATGGAAGAAGATCCAGCGATCAAGGCGCATTCGATCGATCGCGCCGATGGCGAGGGCCTGGCGACACGCATCAGCCTGTGGAACCGCGCCGGCGACAGCGTCTATGGCCTGGCAGCGCGCACCGAGCGCATGGTCGACACCGCCGAAGCGCTGATCGGCGAGGAGGTCTATCACTATCAGTCCAAATTGACCGCCAAGGAGCCGCGCACCGGCGGCGCTTGGGAATGGCACCAGGATTACGGCTATTGGTATTACAACGGCTGCCTGCGGCCCGACATGTTCTCCTGCATGATCGGGCTCGACCGCAGCGACAAGCAGAACGGTTGCCTGCAGATCATCAAGGGCTCGCACAAGCTTGGCCGCATCGACCACGGCCCGATCAGCGACAAGCAGAACTCGGCCGATCCTAAGCGGCTGGAACGCATCCTCGAGAAACACGAAGTGGTTTATTGCGAGCTCGATCCAGGCGACGCGGTGTTCTTCCATGCCAATGCGCTGCACCGTTCCGACCAGAACCGCTCCGACAAGCGGCGCTGGACCTTGCTGATCTGCTACAACGCCGCTAGCAACGACGCTTTCGTCAAGGAAGACGACCGTTCCTACGTCAAGCTCGACAAGGTGCCGGACAACGCGATCAAGCAGGCGGGCTTGAAGTTTTCGACCAACGGCAAAGAGCATTTCGCCAGCAAGCCGTTCGTGCCTGATGTAGGGCGCGGCAAGACCGCGGCGGAATAGGCGGCAGATGGGTTCGCTGCTCTAGAACGTCACGCGCTGCAAGGTCAGCTGGTAGCCGATGCAATCGAATTCGGCGGTGCGGCGGCGGCAGCTCTGCTGCAGCAGCCATTCCACTGGGCGCCCATCGACTAGCTCGAAACGCAGGATCTCGCTGCCGGGCGGGATGGCGAAGCCCTTGCCGATGCGCTCGCCGTCGAGCGTGACGAACCACTGCCGCCCCGCGTCGTTGTCGAAAACCAGCCATCGCCCGGCCTGGCCGATGAGCCGTGTGTCG
>JBBSNV010000105.1:0-6968 GCA_038260375.1 Reyranellales bacterium | reverse complement strand
CTTGATCGCGGCGCGATATAAATCCGCTGGACCCAACCGGCTTTGATAGCCTTGCGTGGGCTCGCCGTCGGCCCAAGGACCTTGCATGTACCAACTCTGGCCGCGGCCGTATTTGCCAGCCAATTGGCGGTCGAGAAAATACGGCGCCTGCGCTTCAACGGCGCCGGGGCCGAGATCGTCCTTCGGAATGAGGCGCGCCATGGCGGCTGCGATGAAAGTTGCCTCGGTCGGCGTGAAGAAGCGATAGCCGGGACCCGACACGCCCTGCGGCGCATCGTTCTGGCCTTCGCTCCACGGCATTTCGCCTTTGATCTCGCGCGCGTCGGCAAAGCCGGCTTTAACCAAGGGCACCGCCGACCCGATCAAGGCTGCGCCCTTCAGCAGATTTCGCCGTGACAGTTTAGACTTCATTGTGCGGCCTTTGGTTCGGAGGCGAACCCTGCCTTCGCCGTTAAATGAGGTCGAATTTTATACGATTGAGCGGCACGCAGGTTCCCGCCGCGGCGCAACAACGGGCGACCGCCCTGTTTGGGGCAGTTCAATACGCGAAGCGTGAGTTATTCGTGCTGTTTCGATGCAGCAGCGATGGCCTAGCCATGCAATGCGGCCAAGCATTGACGCGCGCGAGCGACACCACGCAGCGCTATGATTAGACCGTACGAAAAGGAATTGGTGCCCCAGGCCGGACTCGAACCAGCACGTTATCACTAACAACAGATTTTGAGTCTGCCGCGTCTACCAATTCCGCCACTGGGGCACGGTTTGGACGGCGGATAAAAGCGCAAGCTGCGGCCTGGGTCAACAGGCGCATCGCTGGGCGAAACGGCTCCATGCTTTCAACGGGCTAGGGGCGGGGAAGGGGCTACGGCCGGCGCCGTTCTGCGCTATAAATCGGAAAATCCGGAGTAGCCCCCCGCGGAGTTGTTATGCACCCCTCGATCCACGCTCGCACTCATCCTGACAAGCCGGCCTATGTCATGGCCGCGACCGGCGAGACGGTGTCCTATGGCCAACTCGATTCTCGCTCCAACCAGGGCGCGCAGCTGTTCCGCTCGATCGGCCTGAAGTCGGGCGACCACATCGCGCTGTTCTCCGACAACAACGCGCGATTCTACGAAGTGTGTTGGGCCGCCCAACGCTGCGGGCTTTATTACACTGCGATGAGTTCGCGCCTGACCGCTGCCGAGATCAATTACATCGTCAAGGATTGCGGCGCCAAGGCGTTCATCGCGGCTAAGGCGCTTGAAGCGGCCGCCGTACCCTTGGTCGGCAAGTTCGCTCAGGTGAAGCATTATTATTCGATCGACGGCGTCATACCGGGCTTCGAGTCGTTCGAAGATGCGCGCGCCAAGATGCCGGCCATGCCGATCGCCGATGAAGTGGCCGGCCACGACATGCTGTATTCGTCGGGAACCACAGGCCGGCCCAAGGGCGTCAAAGTGCCGTTCGCCAACGAACCGGTTGGCGCCATCAATCCGCTGATGATGCTGAACAAGATGCTCTACGGCACCGGTGAGGACACCATCTATCTGTCGCCGGCGCCGCTCTATCACGCAGCGCCGTTGCGCTTCAACATGACGGTGATGCGGCTGGGCGGTACCTCCATCATCATGGAGCATTTCGACGCCGAGGAATATTTGCGCCTGCTGCAGAAGTATCGCGCCAATCTTTCGCAACTCGTGCCGACCATGTTCATCCGCATGCTCAAGCTGCCTAAGGAAGTGCGCGACAAATACGACGTGTCGTCGCTCAAATGCGCCATCCATGCCGCCGCGCCCTGTCCCGTCAAAGTCAAGGAGCAGATGATCGAATGGTGGGGCCCTGTGCTGTCGGAATATTACGCCGGCACCGAAGGCAACGGCTTCACCTCGATCGATTCCAAGGATTGGCTGGCGCATAAGGGGTCGGTCGGCAAGGCGCTGATCGGCAAGATCAAGATCCTGGACGAGGAGGGCAACGAGCAGCCGGTCGGCGAGCCGGGTACGATCTATTTCGCCGAAGGCCGCGAATTCTCCTATCACAACGACACCGACAAGACCGCTCAGGCCTTCAACGAAAAGGGTTGGTCCACTTTGGGCGATGTTGGATACGTCGATGGCGAAGGCTATCTGTATCTCACCGACCGCAAGGCCTACATGATCATCTCGGGCGGCGTGAACATCTATCCACAGGAGGTCGAAGATCTGTTGGTCGGTCATGCCAAAGTGGCCGATGTCGCCGTGTTCGGCGTGCCCAACGAGGATTTCGGCGAGGAAGTGAAAGCGGTGGTGCAGCCGGCCGATATGCGCGACGCGGGCCCGGCCTTGGCCGAACAGCTGATCGCGTTCTGCGAGGCGAACCTGTCGCCGATCAAATGCCCGCGCAGCGTTGATTTCCAGGCCGAACTGCCGCGCCATCCCACCGGCAAGCTCTACAAGCGCTTGCTGCGCGACAAATATTGGGCCGACCGCAAGAGCAAAATCATCTGATAAAACGCTGCGCGGGGCGGGTTGGCGCGGCGCATCTTCCCTGTTAGGCTATCCTGAGAGCGGAAAAATCCGCCGCAATACAATCAGGGAGCTACGCCATGAAATCCAACATCAAGGCGCCCATTTTGGGCGTCGCTGCGATCGTTTCCGCATTGGCTTTCGCCACGCCATCCTTGGCGCAGGTGAAGGTGGATGGCCCTAAGGTTGAGTGGCGCGTGTCGCTATGGGGCAACCCGCGCGCCTTCACCAAGGGCTTCGAATACCTGTCGGAGCAGGTTAAGGCACGCACCGACGGCAAGTTCACCATGACCATCGGGTTCAACAATCAGTTCGCGCCTGAGAAGGAAAACCTCGACGGGCTGAAGATCGGCGCGTTCGAAGCCGCCGGCATCTGCACCTCCTATCATCCGGGGCGCAATCCTGCGTCGATGGCGCTCGATCTGCCGTTCCTCCCGCTGGCCAATTTCGACATCGCCAAGGCAGTGTACGAACGCCTCTACCAACATCCGGCGATACAAGCCGAATTGGGCAAGTGGGACGCCATGCCGTTCATGGCCGGGATCCTGCCGCAATACGAATTCATGGGCGTGGGCGATCCGCCCAAGACCGTGGCCGATTGGAAGGGCAAGCGGGTGCGCGCGTTGGGCGGCATCGGCGACGCCATGCGCGTGATCGGCGCCAACACCGTCTCGCCGCCGGCTTCCGAAGTCTACACCGCGCTGGAACGCGCCACGGTGGATGCCGCATCCTTCCCGTTCAGCTACGCGCACGCTTCCTACAAGCTGCACGAGATCAGCAAGTGGTACACCACCAATTTGTCGCCCGGCACGGTGAACTGCCCCTACGTGTTCTCCATCACGGCCTGGAAGAAGCTGCCGCCGCAATATCAGAAGCTGCTGACCGAGCTGAAAGAGCCAGCCTATGCGGCGATGAAGGCGGCCTATAAAGCGGCCGACGATAAGAACATCCCGGAGTTCAACAAGCGCGGGCTGTTCGCGATCACCTATTCGGCCGAGGAACTGAAAAAGTTTCGCGACTTGGCTGGCAAGCCGGTGTGGGATGCCTGGATCAAGGATGCCGACAGCAAGGGATTGCACGGCCAGGAGCTGATCCAGCTCATTCTCGACACCGCGAAAAAAGCCGGCGCCAGCTAGTCGGCTCGATCCTGGAGGCAGTCCGGTGACGGACGACAGCAGCGCGGCGCGCGCCCAGCGCACGGCGTTCGCTGTCGGCTTCGCCCGCTTCGATGCCGCCTATGGCGGCGTCGAGGCGGTGTTCAACCTGATTGCCGCTACCGCTATCTTCTTGATGATGCTGCTGATGGTTTCCGAAGTGGTGGCGCACAAGCTGTTGCACACCTCGATCTTCGGCTTCTTCGACGTAGTCGAATTGGGTATGGCGGTGTTCGCCTTTCTGGGCGCCGCCTATTGCCAACGCCTGGGCGGCCACATCCGCATGGATTTGCTGGTTACCAAGCTGCAGGGGCGGGCCAAGTTCGTGGTCGAGGCCATTGCCGTGCTGGTGGCGTTGATCGTGGTGGCGTTGCTGATCAAGGCGACATGGGAACACGCCATGCGGGCTTATTTCGGTAACGACACCACCTCCGATGCCGAGTTGCAGACTTGGCCGTCGAAAATTCTGGCGCCGATCGGCCTTGGCATGTTGTGGCTGCGTCTGTTGTTGCAGTTCATCGGCTTTATACGTTTGGCGGCCGATCCCGATGCCGTCCCCATCGGCGTGCCGCGCCCAGTCGAGATTCAAGAAGATGCGGTCGATTAACTCATGATCCTTAGTTCATGACCCCATTGACCGTCGGCATAATCGGCTTTGCCGCCATGATCGCGTTGGTGGTGCTGGGCGTGCGCGTGGCCTTTGCCGCGGCTGCAGTCGGCGTCGCCGGCTTGGTCTATATGCGCGGCTGGAGTGCCGGCGTGGGCATTTCCGGCCTGATCCCGCATGCCGAATCGACGCACTATACCTTGTCGGTGCTGCCGATGTTCATCCTGATCGGCTATCTGGCGTTCCACGCCGGCATCACCCGCGGGTTGTTCGATGCCGCGCGCAAGATATTCTCGCGCGTGCCGGGTGGCTTGGCGGTGGCTACGGTGTTCGCTGCGGCGGGTTTCGCTGCCGTGTCCGGCGCCAGCACCGCAACCGCGGCGGTATTTGCCCGCATCGCTATCCCCGAAATGCTGCGCTCGGGCTACGACAAGCGCCTGGCTTCGGCGGTGGTCGCGGCCGGCGGCACCTTGGCGGCGCTGATCCCGCCCAGCGCGTTGATGGTGATTTACGCCATCATCGTCGAAGCCTCGGTCGGCCGGCTGCTGATCGCGGGCTTCATTCCTGGCATCATCTCGGCGTTGATGTATGCCGCGGCGGTGATTATCCGGGTCAAAATCAATCCCGCGCTGGCGCCGCCGATCGGGGAGCGATATTCGCTGCGCGAGAAGCTGGCCTCGGTACAGGGCTTTTGGCCCATCATATTCGTCGTCGCCATCGTGCTGGGCGGCATCTATCTCGGCTGGATGACGCCGACCGAATCCGGCGCCGTCGCCGCGGCTGTGGTGTTCCTGATGGCGATCGCGCGGCGGCAGATGTCGCGGCGCGACTTCTTCAACGCGCTGATGGAGACCGGCAAGCTCACGGCGATGATCTTCACGGTGATCTTTTGCCTGCTGATCTTCGTTCGTTTTTTGGGCTATGCCGGCTTGCCTGCCGCCTTTGCCGATTGGATCGTCGGGCTGCCGGTGCCGCGGCTGGTGGTGCTGCTGCTGATCCTCAGCATCTATTTGGTGCTGGGCATGTTCATGGACGCGATCGGCATGCTGATTTTGACCTTGCCGGTGGTGTTTCCAGCCATCATCGCCCTGGGCTACGATCCGATCTGGTTTGGCATTATCATCGTGAAGCTGTGCGAAGTCTGTCTGCTTACCCCGCCGGTCGGGCTCAACTGCTACGTGGTCAACGGCGTGCGGCCGGATATTCCGCTCGACCAGATTTTCCGTGGCGTTTGGCCGTTCGTGCTGGCCGACATGGCGGTGATCGCCCTGTTCATCGCCATCCCCGACATCGTGACCGTATTGCCCGACGCCATGCTGGGCAAATAGCTTCGCCTGCTGGGTCGCGATGAGCATCGCGCCCGCAAATCCGCGTTATCGCCGCATCGGCCTGCTGCTGATCGTGCTGTGTTTTGCCTTAGGCGGCATCGCGCGCGGCACAGTCGATGCCTTTGCCGTGTTCGTGCTGCCGATCGGCCAGGAATTCGGCGTCGACCGCGCCGCCGTCACGGGCATCTACGCCATCGTCATGCTTGGCATTGGCTTCGGCGGGCCGCTGGTGGGATTGCTGGTCGACCGCTTCGGTCCCAAGGTGCTGGTGCTGACCGGCGTGGCGTCCTTGGGCTTGGGGCTGGTGTTTGCCTCCCTGGCCCATGCGGTGTGGCAGTTCTATCCCAGCTTCGGCCTGTTGGGCGGCATCGGTTGCGCGTCGCTGGGCAGCGTGGTGCAGGCGGCCTTACTGGGCCGCTGGTTCGACAAGCGTTTGGGGACTGCGCTGGCAGTGTCCTATTCGGCCAACGGCGTGGGCGTGATGATCATGACGCCGCTGGCGCAAAGTCTGATCGGGCTGGAGGATTGGCGCTTCGCCTATCTGGCGCTGGGCCTGGCGATATTGGCGCTGTTCCTGCCGTTGCTGCTGCTGCCGTGGAAAATCATCGAGGCCGGCCATCCCGCCGTACATCGCCCCAGCTGGCCCACGGAGCCGGGCGGCGTCTCGCCGGATTTGAAATCGGCGTTGCGCACGCCGACCTTTTGGAATCTCTGCCTGACCTTTGCGCTGACTTCGGTCGGTATCTATGCCATCACACCTCAGGTGGTGGCCTATCTGATCGAACGCGGCTTTGCGCCGCTGGCCGCGGCCTCGGCGGCGGGGTTCGCCGGGCTGCTGATGCCGGTCGGCATGATCGGCTTCAACTGGTTTGCCGATCGCGGTGGCCGGCGCGCCTCGGTGCTGGCGTCTTACGCCTGTTCGATCGGCGGCGCCGCGGCCCTGCTGGCGCTCGACGGTCCCGAGGATCATGCGCTGCTGATCGCTTATGTCGTTCTGTTCGGCATTAGCATGGGCTCGCGCGGGCCGATGATCTCGACCTTGGCGACCTTGCGTTTCCGCGGTCCGCATCTGGGGCGCATCTACGGCACCATGACCCTGGCCATGGGTTTGGGCGGCGCGTTGGGCGCCTGGCTGGGCGGGGTGGTGCATGACCTGACCCAGGGCTATGCGGCAGTGATGGCGCTGGCCTTGGCGGCGCTGGCGGTGGCCGTGGTGCCGCTGTTCGTCGAAGCGCGGCGGGTCAGCCCGCGCTAGCTCGGATGCTTCTCGGCCCAGGCCAATGCCTGTTCCAACCGGTCGTTGCCCCAGAACAATTCTTTGCCGACGGTGAAGCTGGGTGCGCCGAACAAGCCCAACTCGATGGCGCGCATGGTCTGCCGCTTGAGCGCTTCT
>JBBSNV010000104.1:0-6975 GCA_038260375.1 Reyranellales bacterium | reverse complement strand
TACGTGCTGGTCAATGGCGAGGTCACCATCCACGACGACCAGCAGACCGAGACCTATTCCGGCAAGCTGCTGCGCCACGGCACCGGTCAGCCGGCGCAACGCAAGATGGCGGCGGAGTAAGCCGGATGGCGCGGGGCGGTGCGGGCGTGACGGCGGAACGGCTGGACAATCTCGATGCCACGGCCGGCCGCCAGGCGCTGCTGCAGGTGGCGATCGATTGCTTCGTCGAGAAAGGCTTCCACGGCACCTCGATGCGCGACATTGCCCAGCGTTCCGATGCCAGCATTGCTGCGATCTATTATTACTTCCCGTCCAAGTCCGACATTCTGCGCCACGTCATGATCGACGTGACGCAAGACCTGATCCTGACACTGGAACGGGCTAGCGACGCGGCGGGACCGGATGCCGCCAAGCAATTGGCTGCGGTGGTGCGGGCGCATGTCCGCCTGCACACCGAGCGGCAGGCCGAATCTTTCATCGGCAACACCGAACTGCGTAGCCTGGCGCCCCCCGACCGCGACCAAATGGTGGCGCTGCGCGACCGGGTGGCGGAAATCTTCCGCAATCCGATCGAGATCGGCGCGCGCCGCGGCCAGTTCCGCTGCCCCTATCCGCACGAAGCCACTCTGGCGATCTTGACCATGTGCACTTCAGTGGCGGGCTGGTATCGCCCGGACGGGCCGGAAACGCCGCAAATCTTGGCCGACCGCTTCGCCGCCCTGGCGCTGTCGATGGTGGGATCGCCCGCCTAGCCATAAGCCGGCGCCGCGTTTAGCATTACTGCATGGGCGTTTTCTTCGACCGGCTGATCGACCAATTGAACCCGCTAAGCTCGGGCAATCTGGTGCTCTATTTCGTGACGGTGTTCGTTTACAGCTACACCTCGGTCGCGGTGTGGCTGGCTCGGCGCGCGTCGTGGCGCTTTCTGTGCTTCCTCATCAATCAGTTCTTTTCTTTCGGCGTGTTCGTGTCGTGGACGGTGGCGGTAGTGATCAGCATCACCTATTGGCGCTACGCCCTGGGCATGGCCGCGTTCGGCGTGTTGACCGCCATCGTGCTATGGGCCGCGTTGCGCAGCCGGCATCGCCGCCGCGAGCTGCGTGCCTTGATGCGCGGCTCGGCTATTTAGCGAGCTATTTGGCGATCGGGGCGCTGCCCGATTCGCCGGCGAATTATATTTAGCCGGCTCCGCCGGTGGGCGGCGCCAGCAAATAATGCACGCTGAAATTGCCGGCATGGTCGATCCATAGGCCCGACGGCGCGAAGCCGGCGCGGCGCGCCAATTCTTGGAATTCGGCGGCATCGTATTTGCAGGAATATTCGACGTGCAGCTTTTCGCCGGCGGCGAATTCGAAGCGCTGACCGGCCACGATTACGCGCTGCTTGATGCGCGATTGGACGAACATCTCGACCCGGCCGTTCTCTTCGCTGTATTCGCCCACATAGGCGAATTGGCCGAGATCGAAATCGGCGCCCAGTTCGCGATTCATGCGACCCAGGATGTTGAGGATGAAAGCTGCCGTGATGCCGGCGCTGTCGTTATAGGCGGCATCAAGCCGTGCCTTTTCTTTCTTCAGATCGACGCCGATCAGCAACGCCCCGCCGGCCAAGGTCCTGGCGGCCGCGCGCAGGAATTCGACCGCTTCCTCGTGGGTGAAATTGCCGATGGTCGAGCCGGGGAAGAAGCCCACGCGGGCGCCACGAGTTGCCTGGGGCAATGGCACGGGCTGGGTGTAGTCGGCGCAAATCGCCGTCACGCCCAGTTCGGGATATTCAGCGGCCAGGCGCGAAGTAACCGCGCGCAGTTGCTCGCGCGCCACGTCGATTGCCACATAGCGCTCGGGCCGCTCCATCGCCGACAGCAGCGCCCGCACTTTCTCCGCGGCACCAGCGCCGTATTCGACCAGCTGGGCGTGCGGGCCCATGCGGTCGGCGATGTCGCGCGCGTGGCGGCGCAGAATCTCGATCTCGCTGCGGGTGGGATAATATTCCGGCAAAGTGCAGATGCGCTCGAACAGCGCCGCGCCCTGGGCGTCGTAGATGAATTTGGGTGGAATGGCTTTTTGCGGCAAGGACAGTCCGGCCAGCGCCGCTTCGCGCAAGCCTTCGATAGCAGGATCGAGATCGATGAACGCGACGCGCCGATCCGTCGTGTCGCTGCGCAGCGCATCGGCGGCGTTGGAACGATGCACTACGTAGTTCATAAATCCTCCGCCAGGCGGATGCCCGAGAACTGCCAGCGCGCGGCTGGGGGGAAGAAATTCCGGTAGGAGCTGCGCACATGTCCCACCGGCGTGGCGCAGGAACCGCCGCGCAGCACCATCTGGCCGGACATGAACTTGCCGTTGTATTCGCCGATCGCACCTTCGGGCGGGTGGAAGCCGGGATAGGGCAAATAGGCGCTCTGGGTCCATTCCCATACGTCGCCGAACATCTGGCGCAATCCATTGCCGGAGTTAGGGGCGCCGGGTTCTGCGGCGCGCGGATGCAATCTGTCGCTGTCCAGCAGATTGCCGGCGACCGGCAGTTCGCGCGCCGCCACTTCCCATTCCGCTTCGCGCGGCAGGCGCTTGAAGGCCCAGGCGGCAAAGGCATCGGCTTCGTAATAGGACACGTGGCACACCGGTTCGGCTGGATCGAGCGGCCGCTCGCCGTTCAGGGTGCGGATGGTCCAGCGCCCGTCGTCGTGCTGGCGCCAATAGAGCGGCGCCTGCCACGATTGCGCGTTGACCGCAGCCCAACCGTCGGACAGCCAGAAGCGCGCCTGGCGATAACCGCCGTTTTCAATGAAGGCCAGATACTCGCCATTGCTGACGGCGCGATCGGCCAAGCGGAACGGCATTAGGTACGTCTGATGTCGTGGGCTTTCATTGTCGAAAGCAAAGCCATCACTGTCATGGCCGATCTCGATCAGGCCACCGGGGAAATCGATCCAGCGCAACTTTGCTGCCTGATGCAGTACGCTAGGCCCGAGCTGCTTCAGCACCGGCATGTGATGTTGCCGCGCCAGCACGGTCTTGATGTCGGTGACCAGCAATTCCTGGTGCTGTTGCTCGTGGTGCAGGCCGAGGTCGATCAATGGCTCGAGCGCGGCGAATGTCGCGTCGTTGCACTGACCCAGCAACGCGATCATCGCTTGGTCGATATGGCCGCGATACGCGAGCACCTGACGCAAGGTCGGGCGCGACAGCATTCCGCGCTCAGGGCGCGGATGGCGTGCGCCGATGGCCTCGTAATAGGAGTTGAACAGATAGCCGAACGACTCGTCGAACGGTCGGTACTCGGCGGCATGTGGTGTCAGGATGAAAGTTTCGAAGAACCAGGAGGTGTGCGCCAAGTGCCATTTGGTCGGGCTAGCTTCGGGCATGGATTGAATGACCATGTCTTCGGCTTCAAGCCCGTCGGTCAGAGACAAACTCAGCCTTCGGGTTAGCGCGTAACGTTGCGCCAGGTCTTCCCGGTCTGATTGGGCCAATCGCGGCGCGCTCATGAATCTTTGCCCCATATACCAAACTGAAACGTTAAGCCGGCTCCGACGGTTCCGACCGCCGGCTGCCGATGACGCTGGTGTTACGCTGTGAACGTGGACTTGGTTTGAAACCTAAGTCTGATACCGAGCCTGGCAGCAGACAAGAGACTTAACGGTAAATTGATCCGCTCTAAGCTATAGCCCTGCCGGCTTTGGGGAATACCTGCGCCGCAAAGCGCGGATAGGTCTCGCCGATCTCATCGGCGATGCGCGTTCTAATCAGCGCCAAAGTCCCAGCATCCGGCGCTGGCGTGGGCGGCACATGCTCGGGGCAATCGAAATCGAAGCCGGTGTTGTCGCGCACTTCCTCGACCGTGTGGCCGGGGTGAATGCTAGCAAGATGAAAGCGTAATTTCTGTTTGTCGAAGCCGAACCAGCACAGATTGGTCAGCAGACCGATCGGTCCGCCGGGACGATAGGTGCCATCGTTGCGCGGACCGGCGGCGGAAATGAAATCGACCTTCGGCACGAATACGCGCCGCGTATGCTCTTCGCGAAACAGGATGAGCCGCGGTACCAGGTAATAGAGATAAGCCGAGCCGAATGAGCCCGCCCAGCGCACCTTGGTGGCGGGATATTCGCCGCCGGCGCCGACCAGATTGACGTTGGCGTGGCCATCGATCTGCCCGCCGCCCAGGAAGAAGGCGTCGAGCCGGCCTTGCGCCGCCAGGTCGAACAGCTCGACCCCGCCATCCGTCATGAAATTGTGCCGCGTGCTGCCCAGCACGATCAGCCGCATAGCCCCGTCGGGCGCGCCTTCCGAGCGTGCGCGTGCCAGCAAAGCGCCGGCGCCGGGAATGGGTGAGGCGGCACCGGTCGCCACCACCTTGCAGCCTTCGAGCAGCCGCGAGATGGTGTGGATCAGCAGCTCCTGCCGGTTGAACGGCGCGGCGGTCATTGCCCCAATCGATCCCTAACCTAAGATTCTATTCGGCGGCGCGGCGTTGGCGCACATACATGTCGAGATAGAGGTCGAAACCTTCTTCCGAGCGCGCCATTTCGCTGTATTGGGCGATATGCAATTCATCGACATCGTAGATGTCCCACAAATTGAGCGGCCAGGCGCCGCGCGGCGCCTTGGCGATGCCGCCGACATAGGCTGCTGGCAACGTGCCGGCCGCGCCCTCTTCGGTGTCGAGCAAATTGATGTCGCGGATCTCTTCGACCGTGATCAGCGACTTCTTCGAGGCATGGGCCATGGCCAGCAACTCGCGGCGGCGGCCGATGAACACGTTGCCGTCGCGATCGGCATAGGGCGCGTGGAATACCGCGATGTCGGGATAGATCGCCGGCAGCAAAACGATCGGATCGCTGTTGGCGCTGAACGGATTGTCGATCACTTTCCAGTCGCTGCGCTGCTTGAGCAGATCGGTCTCCAGCATGCCGCGCAACGGCATGAAGGGCAGACCCTTGCCGGCGGCCTGGATCGCGGCATGCACCGCCGGGCAGGTGGCGTCGAGCATCTTGAATTTCTTTTCGCGCAGGCCGGTGACGAAGCGATAGGCGGTGCCGTATTCGCCCAAGGTGACCGCCGAGGTCTCCAAAGTATCAACCGCGCCGGCGCCGATCAGCAATTCGGCTTGCAGGCCGCTGACCGGCACGCACACCAGATGCAAGCCGCGCACGCCGCGACGTAGCATCGCGCGCGTCAGCTCCATGGCGACGCCGGTGTAATCCGGCGGCACGCAGATTTTCGAGCCGTTGGGAATTTGTGCGGCGAGCTGTTCGACGCCCATCAAAGCAGCCGACATGGCGTTCTCCTGCAAAAGCTGTCTCGATTGTCGCGCGTTTGCTGATTTGGAGCAATCATCGAAACGGAACTGAAACTGCAAAAATCCTAGTTACTCAATACCCTCCAGCTTTATATCGAACCAATATATTTGAACGCTCGTTCTAATTACAAGATTAGGCGGATTGCCAGGCCCAACGTGGCACTCAATGCGAGCACCCAAATCATTCCCAGCTTGAACCGGAACAATGCGATTGCGGCGATTACGGCCAGTGCTCCGGAGGCGGGGTCGATCGACGCAAATTGCGGCCAAGCTATCTGCAACGGCCCCCATGTCACGGCGCCGACCTGCTTGAACACGACATGCAGGCCAAACCAAATCGCCAGATTCATGATCACGCCCACCACCGCCGCGGTGATCGCCGACAAGGCTGCCGACAGCGCCTTATTGGCGCGTAGCCGTTCGACGTAAGGCGCGCCCAGAAATATCCACAAGAAGCACGGCACGAAAGTGACCCAAGTGGTCAAGGCAGCACCCAGCATGGCCGATGTCAGCGGGTCGATCGTCGGCGGCGCACGGAATGCCGCCATGAAGCCCACGAACACGAGGACGAGGATCAATGGCGCGGGGGTGGTCTCGGCCATCGCCAAGCCGTCGAGCATTTCGCCCGGCACCAGCCAATGAAAGCCCGACACCGCTTCTTGCGCGACATAAGCCAGCACCGCATAAGCGCCGCCGAACGTCATCACGGCCATCTTCGAGAAGAAGCCGGCAATCGGCAGGAAGATGCTGTTCCAGCCGAAGGTTGCTCCCAGCGCCAGCATGGGGGCGATCCACAACACGGCGCAAACGGCGATGACGCGGATGGCGCGGAATGCTCCGCCGTCTTGGCGGTCTTGCAGGTCGAGAAACGGCCCGCCGACTTCCGCTTTCGATCCGTGGCTGGCTGGCTGCAGCAAATCGGGACGGCGGCGAAAGACGAAATACCCAATCATGCCGGCGCTCAGCACGATGATCGGGAACGGCACCTGAAAGGCGAAGATGGCGAGGAACGCCACCGCGGACAGGCCGATCATGAACGGCGTCTTCAACGCCCGCTTGCCGATGCGGATCACTGCCTCGATGACGATTGCCAGCACCGCGGCCTTCAGACCGAAGAAAGCGGCGTCGAGAATGGCGGTGCGTTGGAACAAGGCGTAAAGTGTGCTGAGCGCCAACAGCACGAAGAACCCGGGTATGACGAACAGCACGCCGGCCACTACGCCGCCGCGCACGCCGTACAGCAACCAGCCGATATAGGTCGCCAGTTGTTGCGCTTCGGGGCCGGGCAGCAGCATGCAGTAGTTCAGGGCGTGTAAAAAACGCTCTTCCGATATCCAGCGCTTTTGCTCGACCAGCACTTTGTGCATCAAGGCGATCTGTCCGGCCGGCCCGCCGAAACTCAGCAGGCCGATGCTGGCGAAGGTCAGAAATACCTCACGAAAGCTGGGATAGGGGATCGCGCCGGCAGCGGCGGCATCGTCTTTGGCAAGGATCGTACCCATGCCGCACCTCAACCCGACTTGCCGGGCGTGGGCCAATCATGCGTCTCCTCGGCGGCGTCGCGGCACCAGCGATACATGGCGTCGTAGAGCGGCAGGCTGGCTTCGAGCTGGGCCAGGTCGTCGCGATACCTGCGCGAGAATCCCAACGATGCGGCCAACAACCCAGCGGCTT
>JBBSNV010000103.1:0-6979 GCA_038260375.1 Reyranellales bacterium | reverse complement strand
GCGCATCGCCTGCTGGATGTCGGCGACATACATCGGCCCGCCGCCATAGGCGATGGTGTGAATGGCGCCGGGCTTGAGCTGCGCCGCGGCGGGATGATCGATCAGCCGCTTGACCATGGTCGGCGCCAGGAACATCGATAGGCCGCGCCAGTGATTGGCCAACGCCACCGTCTCGTCGGGATGGTAGTGGCCGCTTTCTGGAATCACCTGCACGCCACCGCGCACCAGGGCGGCGAAATTATACATGCCCGAGCCATGGCTGATTGGTGCTGCATGCAGCAAGGCGCCGCCCGGCTGGAACTGATCGACATCGGTGAAATAGCTCATCGTCATGGCGAGCAGGCTGCGATGAGAGAGTGTCGCGCCTTTGGGCCGGCCGGTGGTGCCCGAGGTGTAGAAAATCCAGCCCGGATCGGTCGGCTTGCGGTCTTCCAGTGCGATGGGATCGCCGATCGACAGGCGGCGGTATTCCTTCGAGCCGGCCACGATCACGGCTTGCACCGCCGGCGCTTCTTGGCGCGCGGTCTCGAGCGATTCCACCAGATCGGCGGTGGTGAAACACAGTCTGGCGCCGGAGTTCTGCAAGATGAAGGCGAATTCGCGCGGATGCAGCTTGGCGTTCATCGGCACCACCACCAGCCCGGCATGCCAGATCGCGTACATCGCCTCGAGCGCCTCGGGGCAGTTGGTCATGGCCACGCCGACCCGATCGCCCGGCTGCAGGCCGAACTGGTTGCGCAAGCCGCAGGCCATGAACGAGACCTGGCGGAACAAGGAACGATAGGTGTGGCGCACCGCCTGGCCGTGGCCGACCGCCGGATTGTCGGGCCAAACCAATGCCGCCCGTTGCAACAGATGCAGAATGTTCATTGCGCCCCGATTCGGGATTTATTTGGCCGCCATTTTTGCCCGGGCGCGCGACAGACGCAATCGTCGCTTGGCTATTGGTATGGGCGCGACAGATGAGGTTGCGGCTGGTCGGAGCGGAAACGCTTGTTAAGATCGTCGGATTGTCGCTGGCGCATGGCGTCTTCGGATTGCTGGCGCAGCAGATCGCCGGCACGACGGCGCGAATCGTCCTCGGCCTGGGCGCGCACGGCATCGCTGGCGGCGTCGGAACGCGCCTTGTCGGCGTCCAGCCGCTGCCGATAGTCGCGATCGCTGCGCTCCTTATCGAGCGCCGGCGTCTGCGCCAGCGCCGGCGTCTGCGCCAGCGCCGGCATTGCACCAGCCACCAGCAATGCCGCCACCGCACCGATCATGGCGTATCTCAGCATTTTCATGCCCTCGATATGGGGACGAAGCGATGCGCCGCCAGGGTTACGCCACTACCGCAACCTGGTGCCGCCGCCGGCGCCAGATTTGCGCCATCACCACCAAGCCCAACAGCGCCAAAGCCGGCAGAAACATCAGCTGCTTGGGCGGCTGGTTGGCGCGTACCTGCACCGACTGCACCACCCAATCGACATCGATGCCCAGCTTGTCGGCCGGGCTACGGAAGCGCACATCGGCCACCACCGTCTTGCCGTCCTGCTGCTCGAATTTCAGCCCCGCCTTTCCCAGCCGCGCCGCGGCCGACGGTCCGGCCGGCACCGCCAGCTTGATGGTCTTGTCCACCTCTTTGCCCAGCGCGTTCTCGCCGTGCAATTTCAGGCGCAGAAAATCGTCCGGCGCAATGCCGTCGACGATGGTTTCCAGTTCCGCGCCCGGCCGATCGTCGAACGGCGCGCTCAACCGGTCCATCCAGAAGCCGGGCCGGAACAGGGTGAAGCAGATCAGCAGCAGCGCGGCGGTTTCCCACAGCCGGTTCTTGACCAGGAAATGGTTTTGCGTGGCGGCCACGAACAGCAGCATGGCCGACAGCGAACTGACCAGCACCAACACGAACTGGCCGACATTGTCGACGCCGATCAGGATCAACTCGTTGTTGAAAATGAAAATGAACGGCAGCAGACCGGTGCGGATTTCGTAGCGGAACGCCTGGAAGGCGGTGCGCACCGGATCGGCGCCGGCGATCGCCGCGGCAGCGTAGGCCGCCAGCCCGACCGGCGGCGTCACGTCGGCCATCAAGCCGAAATAGAATACGAACAGATGCACCGCCACCAACGGCACGGCCAGGTCGTTTTGCGCCGCCAGCTCGACGATCACCGGCGCCATCAAGGTGGCGACGATGACGTAGCTGGCGGTGGTCGGCATGCCCATGCCGAGGATCAGGCAAATCAGCGCGGTCATCGCCAGCATGACGACGACGTCGCCGCCCGACAACAGATCGACCAGCTCGGTCAATCTCAGACCGACGCCGGTCTGCGACACCACGCCGACGATGATACCGGCCGCGGCGGTGGCGATGCCGACGCCGATCATGTTGCGGCCGCCGGCCGACAACCCCTCGACCAGATCGATCCAGCCGCGCTTGAATTCGCCCAACGGATTCTGGCGGCGGAAAAATGCCTTGAGCGGATGCTGGGTCAGCAACACGATCGCCAGGAACACCGTGCCCCAGAACGCCGACAGCGCCGGCGACAGCGCTTCCACCATCAGGCACCAGATCAGCAGGAACACCGGCAGCAGGAAATGCAGGCCGGTGCGCGCGGTGATGCCGAAATCGGGCAGCGCCAGGGTCGGCGCGGTCGGATCGTCCAGCGCCAAATCGGGAAAGCGGGCCGCGCGCCAGACCAAGCCGACATAAGCCGCGCCCAGCGCCGTCACGATCACCGGCATGGCCGCCTCGCCCAGCCAATCGCGAATCCAGCCGATGCCGTAATAGACCACGCCGCTCAGCACGATGAAGCCGCTCAACGTCATCAGGAAGCGAAGCGCCGCCATGCTGCGCCCGCCGCGCCACTCGCGCTTGACGCCTTTGAGGCCGAGCTTCACCGCTTCGATATCGACGATATAGAACAGCGCGATGTAGGTGATGATGGCCGGCAGGAAGGCGTGCTTGACCACTTGGGCATAAGGGATGCCGACATATTCGGCGATCAGGAAGGCGGCTGCGCCCATCACCGGCGGCATGATCTGGCCGTTGACCCCGGCCGCCGCCTCGATGGCGCCCGCTTTGACCGCCGAATAGCCCACCCGCTTCATCAGCGGGATGGTGAAGGTGCCGGTGGTCACGACATTGGCGATCGAGGAGCCCGAGATCAGCCCGGTCAAGCCCGACGAGACCACGCCCGCCTTGGCCGGCCCGCCGCGCAGATGACCAAGCAGCGAATAGGCCACTTGAATGAACCAATTGCCGGCGCCGGCGCGGTCCAGCAGCGAGCCGAACAGCACGAACAGGAACACCAGGCTGGTCGAAACGCCCAACGCCACGCCGAACACGCCCTCGGTGGTGAGCCAGAGCTGGTTCATGGCCCGGGTCAGCGATGCGCCTTTATGCGCGATCATGTCGGGCAGATGCGGCCCGGCGAACATGTAGAAGATGAAGATCAAGCCGATGACGCTGAGCGCCGGCCCGACGCAACGCCGCGCCGCTTCCAGCAACAGCACGACGCCGGCCACCGCGACCACCAGGTCCAAGGTGGTGGGCAGGCCCGGCCGCGTCGATAGTTCGCGATAAAACCAGAACAGGTAGCTGCCGCAGAATGCGCCGATCAGCGCGCAACCGACATCGATCCAGGGAATATGCCGGCGCGGCGAGCGCTTGAAGGCGGGAAAGGCCAGGAAGCCCAGGACCAGCGCGAAGCCGAGATGAATGGCGCGCGCTTCGGTGTCGTTGAGAATGAAAAAATTGAAGCTGAACGGCAGTGGCGAAGCATACCAAAGCTGAAACAGCGACCACAGAATCGGCACGCCGAACAGCACCTTGGCGGCGATGCCGGACGGCTTGCGCCCACCGGTATCGGCCTCGGCCACCAAATCCTGCAGGGCGGCGAGATCGACCGGTTGGCCCGGCTGCTGCAGGTCAGTCATCGAACGATGCGCGATAAGATGCGCGATGCGGCCGAGAGAAAACTCCCGGCCGCCGCACTAGGACTTACCGAGGGCCTACATCCAGCCCTTTTCTTTGTAATATTTGATGGCGCCGGGATGCAGTGGTGCTGAGTTGCCGTTCTTGATCATGTCCTTGGGATCGAGATGGGCGAAGGCCGGATGCAGCTTCTTGAATTCGTCGAAATTCTCGAAGGTGGCTTTCACCAGATTGTAGACCACGTCGTCCGGCACCTTGGCCGAGGTCACCAACGTGGCGAGCACGCCGTAAGTCTGCGTCGGGTTGGGGTTGTTGGCATAAAGCCCGCCGGGGATCGTTACTTTGGCGTAATACGGCTTTTCCGCCACCAGCTTGTCGATCGCCGGGCCGGTGATCGAGACCAGTTGCGCGCCGCAGGTGGTGGTCGGATCCTGGATGTTGGCCGAGGGATGGCCGACGCCGTAGAAGAAGGCGTCGATCTTGTTGTCGCACAGAGCCGGGCCGTGCTCGTCGGCCTTCAACTCCGACGCCAGCGAGAAGTCGGTGATCTTCCAGCCCAGCGCACCCAGCAATTCGTCCATCGAGGCGCGCGTGCCGGAACCCGGATTGCCGACATTGACCCGCTTGCCCTTGAGGTCTTCGAATTTTTTGACGTTGGCCTCTTTACGCGCCAGCACCGTGAACGGCTCGGGATGGACCGAGTAGACCGCGCGCAAATCGGCATAGGGACCGGCCGCCTTGAAAGTGCCCAGACCTTTGAGCGAATTGTATTGCACGTCCGACTGGGCCAGGCCGAAATCGAGTTCGCCCGCGCGGATGGTGTTGACGTTGAACACCGAACCGCCGGTCGATTCGACCGAGCAACGGATGTTGGTGGTCTTGCGGTCTTTGTTCATCAGGCGGCAGATCGCGCCACCCACGGCGTAATAAACACCTGTCACACCACCCGTGCCGATGGTGACGAATTTCTGTTGCGCCGCGGCCGGCCCGACCGTAAAGCCGGTCATCGTCACGGCCAGCGCCCCAGTCAGCGCCACGGCGGAAATCGTGAGCTTACGCATTGTCGTTCTCCCTGCTTCTTATTGATCTGACGGATTAAACCATAGGCAAATCGATTACGCCGCATTAATCACGCCGTATCGGTCACACTGGCCACCGCACGCGACAGCTTATCGACCAACTCGTCGAGCTGCGGCTCCTGCAAGATGAAAGGCGGCGCCAGCAGCACATGATCGCCGCGCTGACCGTCGATCGTGCCGCCCATCGGGTAGCACATCAGCCCCTCTTCCATGGCGCGGGCCTTGATGCGGCTGTTGATCTTGCGCGCCGGGTCGAACGGCTCTTTGGTCAAGCGGTCCTCGACCAGCTCGATGCTCCAGAACAACCCGCGGCCGCGAATGTCGCCGACATACGGATGATTGCCGAAGCGCGCCCGCAAGCGCTCTTCCAAACCTTTGCCCAGCACGCGCACGCGGCTCAACAGATCGCGCTCCTTGATCGCTTTCTGGACGGCCAGCGCACCGGCGCAAGCGGCGGCGTGGCCCAGATAGGTATGGCCGTGCTGGAAGAAGCCCGAGCCCGCGACGATCGCATCGTGGATCTTGGCGCTGGCCAGCATGGCGCCGATCGGCTGATAGCCCGCGCCCAAGCCCTTGGCGATGCACACGATGTCGGGCACCACGCCGTCCTGTTCACAAGCATAGAGCGTGCCGGTGCGGCCCATGCCGCACATCACTTCGTCCAGGATCAACAACACGCCGTAGCGATCGCAGATTTCGCGGACGCGCTTGAAATAGCCCGGCACCGCGGCGACCGAACCAAGTGTGGCGCCGACCACCGGTTCGGCCACGAAGGCCATCACCGTGTCGCGGCCCAGGCGCAGGATCTCCGTTTCCAGCTCGTCGGCAACGCGCCGGCCGTATTGCTCGGCGCTCTCGTCGCTGCGCTTGTCGCGATATTCGTAACAGGGCGCGATATGGCTGACACCGATCAGCAGCGGCTGGAATTGCTGCTGGCGCCAGGCATTGCCACCCACCGCCAAGGCGCCCAGCGTGTTGCCGTGGTAGCTCTGGCGCCGGGCGATGATGTGAGTGCGTTGCTTCTGGCCGATCTCGACGAAATATTGTCGCGCCAGTTTCAGCGCCGCTTCGATCGCTTCCGAACCGCCCGACACGAAATAGACCTTGTCGATACCCGTAGGTGCGTCGGCGATCAAAGCGTCGGCCAATTGCTCCATCGGCTCGTTACTGAAGAACGAGGTGTGGGCAAACGGCAATTTGTTGAGTTGGGCTGCAATGGCGTCGGTGACGCTGCGGTCGGAATGGCCCAAACACGATACGGCGGCGCCGCCCGAGGCATCGAGATAGCGCTTGCCGGCGCTGTCGACGATATAGGCGCCGTCGCCCTGAACGGCGGTCGGATAATCCTGCCGCGAATTGCGGTGAAAAACATGGCTCATAAGCCGATCATTCACCAGCCCGCCCATCACGGCAAGGTACGACGCGGCAATACCAACAGTCCGCGTGATTTGGCGCGCCGCACCATGCTAGGCTTGGCTCCAGTTTGTGCGTTGGGATGTGTTCCATGGCCACCGAAGAAGCCGATTTTCTGGTGATCGGCGCTGGCATTGCCGGCGCTTCCTGCGGTTATTTCCTGGCCCGCAAGGCCAAGGTGATCGTGCTGGAGCGCGAATCGCAACCCGGCTACCACTCGACCGGTCGCTCCGCCGCGCTGTTCAGCGAGACCTACGGCAATTTCATCATCCGCACCATCACCGTGGCCAGCGCACCGTTCTTCGAGAAGCCGCCGCCGGGTTTCACCGATCACCCTCTGGTCAGCCCACGCGGCACCATCATTTTCGGCCACGAAGGCCAGCGCGCCAAGCTCGATGCCATGTACGAGGAATGGCGTCAATTGGTGTCGACCGTGCAGCGCCTGGATAAAGCGCAAACCTTGGCGATCCATCCGCTATTGGAGCCCGACAAGCTGATCGGCTCGGTCTACGAACCTGACGCCAAGGACATCGACGTGCATGCCACGCATCAAGGCTTCCTGCGCGGCCTGCGC
>JBBSNV010000102.1:0-7044 GCA_038260375.1 Reyranellales bacterium | reverse complement strand
GTTCGCTGCCCGCCACCGGCACGGCGCATGGCCATGTACGGGTGTTGCGCCGGCTCGACGGGCGTTGGCCGCTGGCGCGGATTTGTTACGCGCATCCCGGCGATCCCAGCGCCGAAGCACGGCTGACCGCCCAAGCCACCGCCTTCGAACGTGCCGCGCCGGCCGCCGCCACGCCGCATCTGTTGGCCGTGGTGCCGCCCAATGCCGGCGTGCCGGGCGGCATCCTATTGGTCGAATTCATCGCCGGCCGCGCGCCCAAACTGCCCGACGATCTGCCCTCCATTGCCGCGGCACTGGCGCGGCTGCACGATCTGCCGTTGCCCGCGCCCGAGCGCATCGCGCCGCTGGTCTGCGCCGAGCATCCGGCGATGACGCTGCTGCAGGCGATCGAAACCAACGCGCCGTTCTTCGAGCGTTTGTCATTATCGGCGCAAAGCCGCGCCATGCTGCACGACGAGTTGAATTACGCGCGCGACTTCGCCACGCGCCATGGCAGCGATCCCGCCGCGATCACCTTCGCCTTGGCCGATACCCATCCCGGCAACTTCCTGATCGATCGCGCCGGCAAGATTTGGTTCGTCGACCTGGAGAAGGCGCATTACGGCTCGCCGGCGATCGATCTGGCGCATGCCACTCTGCCGACCTCGACCTTGTGGGATCCGTCGCAATCAACCGTGCTCAATCGTGGGCAGACCGTAGCTTTCTATCGCGCCTATGGCGCGTTGGCGCCGGAGCGCATGCAAATGCTGCGGCCGATGCTGACGCCGCTGCGTCGCATGACCTGGCTGCGCACCATGGCGTTCAAAGCGCGGTGGAAGGTGCAGACCTCGCTGCCTTATGACGGCAGCGATCCAGGGCAGTGGTCCGATAGCGGGCTGATGCCGGCAATGCGCCAGCATCTTGCCAACGTGATCGAAAGGGCTTTTCAGCCCGCCACCATCGCGCAAACGCGCCACGAATGGCTCGGCCCCGAGCCGCTGGATTTGGGCGCACTCAATTATTGATGCCATTCCCGCTACGCCAGCACGCTGGTTACTTACGATTCTTAGTTCTTGTTTTGTTCTCACGCGCGTCTTAGGCTTTACCTATGCCGCTGCGCCAAAATCATCCCATCGATTATCTGCTGACCGATCCCGATCGGCCGCTCGATGATGTCGCGCGCAAGGGCCGTGGCGCGGTGTCGAACAAGTCGGGGCGGTTTGAGCAGCAAGAACGGTATGCGGTCGATGATGGTTGGACTGCGCCGGGCTGGAGCGAAGACGACGAGTTGCCGCCGCTCAAAACCAGCCTGATGCGCGATGCTTCGCGCACCATCATCGCACGCAACAATTCGCCCGACGTTCCGTTCGATCAATCGATCAATCCCTATCGCGGCTGCGAGCATGGCTGCATCTATTGCTTCGCGCGACCGACCCACGCCTGGCTCGGCCTGTCGCCCGGTTTGGATTTCGAAACCAAGCTGCTGTTCAAGCCCGATGCCGCGGCGCTGCTACGACGCGAGCTCAGCGACCCCAAATATCGCTGCAAGATCATCGCCATCGGCACCAACACCGATCCCTATCAGCCGGTCGAGCGGCAGATGCGCGTGATGCGCTCGGTGCTGGAAGTGCTAGCGGCGTTCAACCATCCGGTCGGCATCGTCACCAAATCGCATCTGATCACGCGCGACCTCGACATTCTGGCGCCGATGGCGCACAAGGGCCTGGCCCATGCCTACCTCTCGATCACGACGCTCGATGCTAAGCTGGCGCGCGATATGGAGCCACGCGCATCGGCGCCGCATCGCAGGCTCGATGCCGTCGAGGCGCTGGCCAAGGCCGGCATACCGGGCGGCGTGATGACCGCGCCGATGATTCCCGGCCTCAATGATCACGAGCTGGAAAATATTCTGCGGGAAGCCCATGCGCGCGGCGCCAGAAGCGCGGGCTACACCATGCTGCGCCTGCCGTTGGAGATCAAAGACCTGTTTCGTGAGTGGCTCAAAACCCACGTGCCTGATCGCGCCGAGCGCGTCATGAGCCTGGTGCGCCAGATGCGCGGCGGCAAAGACTACGACGCCGAATGGGGCAAGCGCATGAAGGGCGACGGGCCGATCGCCCATCTGCTGAGCCAACGCTTCGACAATGCCTGCCGCAAGATCGGCATCAACGAACGCCGCTTCAGCCTCGATGTGAAGCAATTCGCCGTGCCCAAAGAGGTGATCGCCGAACGCAATGGCGGCCAGATGGATTTGTTTTAAGTCGTCATTGGTTGCATCATGGGAAGATGATGAAAACCATCATCCGGGGCGGATGCTGCGCCGTGAAATGGCGGCGCGCAGCTTGACGGCCAATCGCTTGGCGCTCGACATCGGCGTGCCGTCGGGACGCATCACCGACATCATGGGCGGCAAACGCGGCATCACCGCCGATACGGCGTTACGGCTGGCGCGCTATTTCGCCAATACGCCGCAATTCTGGATGAATCTCCAGGTGCAATACGAATTGGCGATTGCCGAGCAGCAATCGGGCAAAGAGATCAACAAGCGCGTGCGCGTGGCATAGCTGCTCGCCAACGTCCCGGCGGGCGGCGTTAAGCGCCGGCACTCTACGCATTGCGCCTTCCGTGACCTTGTCGCCCGGAGTAACGTCGGCTTCTACCGCTTCCGCCTCAAAAGGAGACAGATATGGCTACCAGCGTTAAACAACTGCTCGAAGCTGCCAACGCTGCGGTGCCACGCATAACGCCGGCGCAAGCGCAGGAGATGGTCGCCAAGGGCAATACACTGGTGATCGATGTACGCGACGCGCCTGAAGTGCAAGCCAGCGGCAAGATCGCCGGCGGTATCAACGTCTCGCGCGGCATGCTGGAATTCCGCGCCGATCCCGATTTACCCTCGCACGACAAGAATTTCGCCAAAGACAAGACGGTCCTCGTCTATTGCGCCTCGGGCGGGCGCTCGGCGCTGGCCGGCAAGCTGCTGAAGGATCTGGGCTACCAGCAGGTCTACAACCTCGGTGCCTTTAAGGATTGGGCCGAGAGCGGCGGCGCGGTCGACAAGCCGGAATAACCGGGAGAGGCATTGCCTGCGAGCTAGCCGCTCGCCAATTTCCTCAGCGCGTCCTGCACCTTCATGCCGGCTACCAGGCCGGCCTGCCCTGCCGCATCATTGAGCCGCGAAATCGTGCCGTTGTTCCACATATCCATGGCATCGCCGATGCTGCCGCTGTCATGCGACACCGCGCCGGCGATCGTGCCCTTGGCCTGCAGCATCTTCAACCCCACCACGCCGGCCTCGTCCTTGCCGATGCCGGCATCGTTGAAGAACACTGCCGCCAGCGGAAATTTCAGCGCGTATTCGCCGGCACTCTGGCCGCCATGCGAGCCGGTCAGCACGAACGCGCCCTGATGCTCCGGCGCGATGGCGGCGATACTGTCCATCAGCCAGATGCGCTGGCTGCCGTGATGTTCGATTTCCGTGACCAGCATGGCAGCCTCACTCGATGAAAGTGGCGTGGGGCCATTGCGCGCGCCACGGCTTGGTGTCGATGCGGCGGCGATAGATCTCGCGGCGGCGCATCCCGGCATCGGTCGGCCGGAACACAAGGCCGAGCAGATCGTCGAGGCCCAACGGCGCAATGATGTCCAATCGATCGTCGCCGATCAGCCGCACGCCCACCGCGGTGCAGGTCTCGAGCCAGAAGGTCATGGCATGGGTGGTGTCGCGATAGGGCGGATCGCCATTGGCCAGATGCATGCGTGCCTGGTTGCGCAGCTGCCACTCGGCATCGGGCACGACGCGTGCCAAGGCGGCTTCGAGTTCCTGCTCGCGTGCCCGCGAGATATCCACAGCATCGAAGAACAACACGTCGGTATCGGCGCGGTAAAGCACCGGACTATTGCTCAAGCAATCCCACACCCGGTTACGCACAAAGCCGCCGGAGATGCACCAATCCGGCAATTTCAGCGCTCGCACCGCGCGCAGCTGGGCCATCGCTGCCGGGTCGGCCGCCATGATGGCGCGCACGCGATTTTCTTGCGTCGCCCGCCCTGAAGAATCAAAATCAACCATCGCAATCAGTGTAGCATCGCGCATGCCAACCTTCCGCCTCGAACGCTCGCTCTGCCTGGCCGGCCCGATCGCCGGGCTGGACGAGGCTGGGCGCGGTCCGCTGGCCGGACCGGTGGTTGCGGCGGCGGTGATCGTGCTCGAGCACAGGGCGATGCCGCAACGTCTGCAGCGCCGCATCAACGATTCCAAAAAGCTGCCGCGCGAGGAGCGCGAGATAATTTTCGCCAAGCTGCATGAATGCCAGACCGTGGTCATCGGCGTCGGCCAATGCAGCGTCGAGGAGATCGACACCATCAACATCCTGCGCGCCAGCCTGTTGGCGATGCGCCGCGCACTCGACGCGCTCTCGGTGCAGCCGCTGGCGGCGCTGGTCGACGGCAACCAGAAGCCCGATCTGCCCTGCACCGTGCACACCGTGGTCAAGGGCGACGCCAAGTCGCTGTCGATCGCGGCGGCATCGATCATCGCCAAGGTGACGCGCGATCGGTTGATGGTCGCGCTGGCCGACCAGCATCCCGAATTCGGTTGGCATCGCAATGTCGGCTACGCCACCGCCGAGCATCGTGCCGCGCTCGATCGACATGGTCCCACGCCGCATCACCGGCGCAGCTTCATGCCGATGCCGTTGTTCTTGGCGGCACGCACCCTGCACACGCAAGAGTCCGATAGCAGGGATTGAGTCCGGCTCGACTCGGCAGCTACCAGATATAGTAATAACTCCTTGAATCCATTTGGATTCTTGACTTTTCCACAGGCAAAGATTCATTCTGCCCGCTCGTTTGTCGCCGTGGCGTGGGGATGCTGCCGGCGAGGAACGCTCGGGGGAGTCCTATGGAAAAGATCATCGTCGGCGATTGCGTTGCGGAGCTGGCCAAACTGCCAGCTGCGTCGGTCGACGTGATCTTTGCCGACCCGCCCTACAATCTGCAGCTCGGCGGCGATCTGCTGCGGCCCAATAACAGTAAGGTCGATGCGGTCGACGACGATTGGGACCGCTTTGCCGACTTCGCCGAATACGATCGCTTCAGCCGCGCTTGGCTGACCGAAGCCAGGCGTGTGTTGAAAGACAGCGGCACCTTGTGGGTGATCGGCTCCTATCACAACATCTTCCGCCTCGGCACAATGCTGCAGGATCTGGGCTTCTGGATGCTCAACGACGTGATCTGGCGCAAAGCCAACCCGATGCCGAATTTCCGCGGCAAGCGCTTCACCAACGCCCACGAAACCATGATCTGGTGCGCCCGCGACAAGGAACAGAAGCGCTACACCTTCAACTACGAAGCCATGAAGCAGCTCAACGAGGGCATCCAGATGCGCTCGGACTGGCTGCTGCCGATCTGCTCCGGCGGCGAGCGCCTCAAGATCGATGGCCGCAAGGCCCATCCGACGCAAAAGCCCGAGGCATTGTTGTTCCGCGTGCTGCTGGCCTCGACCAACAAAGGAGACGTTGTGCTCGATCCGTTCGCCGGCTCCGGCACCACCGGCGCGGTGGCCAAAAAATTGGGCCGCAACTTCATCGGCATCGAGCGCGACCCGCATTACGCGCGCATCGCCAAGGATCGCATCATGGAAATCATGCCGTTGTCGGACGAAGAGATCGCATCGCCGCCGTCCAAGCGCAGCGAGCCGCGCGTGCCATTCGGCATCGTGGTCGAGACTGGTTTGCTGTCGCCCGGTTCGCTGCTGTCGGATCATGGCCGGCGCTTTTCGGCACGGGTGCGGGCCGACGGCACCATCGTCGCCAGCAACGGCCGCGGCGAGCATCGTGGCTCGATTCACCAAGTAGGCGCCGCGGTGCAAGGCGCGCCGGCCTGCAACGGCTGGACCTTCTGGCATTTCGACGCCGCAGGAAAATTACTGCCGCTCGATATGCTGCGCCAACAAATCCGCGCGCGCTTGATCTAAAAAGTCGGTCTAACAATCATTGCTTGGCTTTGCTGCCGTCCGCGGCGCGCGTCTTGCGCTTTGTCGTCCTGTGGCCCGGCGCTTGTTCCTCATCGTCTTCATCGACGGCGTGGAAACGATGCAGCATACGATGCGCCCAGGGCGCGATCAGCACGCCGAACGTACCGATGAAGATCACGCCGCTGAACAAAGCGTAGAACGAGGCGAACAATTTGCCTTCGGACGTGGCGATGGCATCGACCGGGCCCATGCCGCCCAGGATCATCGAGGCGTTAAGCAAGGCATCGAGCCAGCCGAGATGTCCCAACAAATGATAACCCAATATGCCGATGCCGAGCGCGAGGACCACTACGACGCCGGCAATCATGGCCGAGCGCGCGACGCGACGACGCCATTCGGCGTGGCTGATCATCGGTTGGTTGCGGCGCTCGAACATATCTATCTCCCGAGCTTACCCGTCAGATCGGTCTGCCGCCTGACACCAAGGTGAAGCCCAAATTCTTGTACCAGCAGCTGGCTTCGGCGAAGCCGGCCTTGCCGATCGCAGCGATATGCTCATCCAAAGTCGGCAGCGGCAGCAAGGAAAGCTCGTTGACGCGGCGTTCGATCAGCGCGGCGTCGCCGCCGGTGGCCGTTACTTGCTCGCGCCACACCGTCGAATAAGCAAAGTCGATGCCGGGACTGCCACCGGCCACATTCTCGGCCAGGATGACCATGCCGAAACGATTGAGCGCGGCGAATATATCGATGTAAAGATCGGCACGTTCTTCGCCATCCATCGGCTCCAAGGCCAGCATGGTGGAAATGACGTCCTGGCCACCGGGCAGCGGCTCCTCCATCCAATTGCTCTCGATGAACTCGCAGCGCGCGGCATTGTCGCCCAGCCGATCGCGCGCCCGCGCCAACAGCGCGCCGTTCGCTTCCATCAAAGTAAGCCGCGCTTTGGGAAAGGCGGTGGCGATCGAAGCCGCCAGGCGGCCGCTGCCGGCGCCCAGTTGCAGCAAGGCGAATTCGACATCGCGCGGTCGCGGGATCAGCGACACGGCAAAGCCCGTCAGGTCGATGTAACAAGGCACGAACACCGGATC
>JBBSNV010000101.1:0-7091 GCA_038260375.1 Reyranellales bacterium | reverse complement strand
GCGCCGATCGCCACCGCCATCAGGAAGGCGCCACTATCGACGCCGATCTGCTGCGCGATGCCATGGGCGATCGGCCCCATGATCAGCACCGTGGCAGCGTTGTTCAGCGCCGGCGTCACCGCCATGGTGACGATCATCACCAGCGCCAGCATGCCATGCGCCGGCAACGAGCCGGCCAAAGCGACGATGCCGTCGGCCAGCAATTGCGCCGCGCCGGTGGTCTCCAGCGCAGCGCCGACTGGGATCAACGCCGCAAGCAGCACGATCACCGGCCATTCTATGCTGTCGTACATCTGGCGCAGCGGCATAATGCGCAGCACCACCATGGCCAGCGCGCCTAGTGCGAAGCCCACGGCTGGCGGCGCGATGCCCGTCACCACCAGCGCCACGGCAGCGGCGAACACGGCAAAGGGTATCAGCACTTTGCGCGGCGCCAATTTCAGTTGCCGGTCGGCCAGCGGCAGACAGCCCAAGGCGGCGACGGTGTCGGGCAGTTCGGCAGCGCGGCCTTCCAGCAGCAGCACGTCGCCGGCAAACAGCTGCACGTCGCGCAGCCGGGTGGCGATTGGCCGGCCGCGGCGCGAGATCGCCAACAAATTGGCGTCGAAGCGATGGCGCAGGCGCAAGCCACGCGCGGTGTTGCCCTGGATCCACGAGGTCGGCGTCACCACGATCTCCACCGTGTCGAGCTCGCTGCGCGGCCGCTCCTCGACCGTTTCGTTTTCCTTGGTCTTGCTGGCGCTGTCATGCGACGCCATTCGGATCGCGCCGGCCTTAACCAGTTCCTGCAACGCCGGTGTCTCGGCCTGCAACAACAACACGTCGCCCGCCTGTAGCGCGTAGGCGCTGCGCGCGCGCAAGCGGCGCTTGCCGTGAATCAGCCCCAGCACCACCACGCTTTCGCCCGCCGTCTGCTCGAATTCGTCGATCGTTTGCCCGACCAGCGGCGATTTCTCGCCGATCGCGGCTTCGGTGACGTAATGCCCGATGTCGAACAGATCTTCGGCGGCTTTCTGGCCGTTGCGCGCGCCGGGCAGGAAGCGCCAACCGACGAACACCAGATAGACCAGACCGGCAGCGGCGATCGCCAGGCCGGCCGGCGCGAAATCGAACATGCCGAAGGCCTTGCCGGTCAGCCGTTCGCGCAGCTGCGACGCCAGCAAATTGGGCGGCGTACCGACCAGGGTGACCATGCCGCCCAGCATGGTGGCGAAGGACAGCGGCATCAGCAGCCGGGCCGGCGAGAAGCCACCCTTGCGCGCCCCGGCCAGCGCGATCGGCATCAGCAAGGCCAGCGCGCCGACATTGTTCATAAAGGCCGACAGGCCGGCGCCCAATACGGTCAGCCCGGCCAGCAGGGCGATCGGACGATGGGAAATACGAGCCACGGCGTGGCTGATCACATCGACCGCACCCGACACGCCCAGCGCCCGGCTCATCACCAGCACCGCTGCAACAGTGATCACCGCGTCGTTGGCAAATCCGTTGAAGGCTTTGTCGGCCGGCACCAGCCCGGCCAGCACGCAGGCGAACAACGAGCCTAGGGCCACGATGTCGTAACGGATTTTTTCGCTGATAAAGAATATCAGCGTGACGGCGAAGATCGCCAGAATGGCGATTTGCGGCGTAGTCATGCGGCTGCTTTCAAGGGGTGGCTTTCATGGGACAGCCGCGCCGGTCGGGACTGCAATGGCGTGTGCCGATGTCGGAGCAAATTACCCGGTCGGAAGCCAGGGTCCGGCGCGCCAGTCCGACCAGCCCGGCAATGAACGCCGGGTGGGTCTGAGCCGTCGGCACACGAATGTAAGCCGGCACACCATGCTGCTCGGCCAGATGCCGGTATTCGATATCGAGTTCGACCAAAGTCTCGGAATGTTCCGACACGAAAGCCAACGGCACGATCACGATCGGCCGGCCCGCTTGGGCGGTCTGGATAATGGTCCGGTCGGTGTAAGGCCCGAGCCATTTCAACGGCCCGACCCGACTTTGGAAACATACGATCCAATCGTCTTCTTGTTTAACCAGGCCCAGCCGTTCGGCAATGGTGGAGGCCGAAGCAAAAACATGTTCGGCATAAGGATCGCCCGCCGCGACGATTTTTTCCGGCAGACCATGGGCCGAGAACAACACGCGTGGCCGGCCGAAATTACCGGCTTCGACGATGGCTTTCTCGGTCAGCTCGGTCATGGCGGTGACGAAGCCGTCCATCGTTGGCCAGCAACACACCGCCTGGGTGGGCGCCACCAGGTCATGCCCGATCGCCAGCCGATACCATTCGCGCAGCGAGGAGGCCGTCGTCGTCGTGGAGAATTGCGGATAGAGCGGCAGCAGTAGGATGCGATCGGGATTCCATTGCTTGACGGTTTGAATTACGGCGTCGGCGCGCGGATGCCAATAGCGCATGCAGACGAAGCTCTTCCATTCTTCGCCTGGCTCGGTGGCGCCTGTGTTGAACACAACATCAAGCGCGCGTGCCTGATCCTCGGTCTGCGGCAGGATCGGCGAGCGGCCGCCGATCTGGTCGTAGATTGCTTGCGCGGTCTTATGGCGCCGGCCTGAGATCAACCGCGCCAGCAAGCCACGAAACGGCTGCGGCAGGGCAATGATGGCCGGATCGCTGAACAAGTTGAACAGGAACGGCCGCACCGCTTGCGGCGAATCGGGCCCGCCGAGATTGAACAACACCACGGCCGTCTTCATAGGGATCTGACCAACTCGACTAGGCGCGCCACGTTTTGCGGCGGCGTTTGGGGCACCACGCCATGCCCAAGGTTGAATACGAACGGACCATTGCCGAGTTCATCCAGGATCGTTCGCACCGCGTTTTCCATCGCGGCACCGCCTTCGACCAGCAGCGCCGGATCGAGATTGCCCTGCACCGCACCGTATGGTTGCAACTGCTGGCGGGCAAAGGGCAACGAGACGACGCTGTCGATGCTCACTGCGGCAAAGACCCCGCTGGAGGCATAGGCCTTGGTCATCGCGCCAGTCTGGCGCGGGAACACGATGACCGGGGTTTCCGGCCTTAACTCTCGAATATTCCGCGCGATCCGCACTAAGGGTTCGATCGACCAGCGCTCCAAGCGGTCCGGCATCAACAAGCCGGCCCAGCTATCGAACAGCTGGATCGCTTCCGCGCCGGCATCGATCTGGCTTACGCAATGCAGGACGATAGCTTCGCATAACAAATCGAACAGCTTTGCCAGAGGCTCGGGCCGTCGATCCAACCACTGCAACGCCGTGTCGAAATGCGCTTGACCGGCAGCGTCTTTGCGCGAGCTGCCGTCGATCATGTAGCAAGCCAAGGTCCAGGGCGCGCCGGCAAAGCCGATCAGAGTTTTGTCGCGTGGCAGCTCAGCCCGCACCCGACGCAGCGCTTCATAGACCGGTATCAAATGATCGGCGAAACGATCGGCATCGAGTTCAGGCAATTGCTCGTCCGGCCGCAAGGGATCGAGTTTCGGTCCTTCGTTCTCGACGAAGCGCACGTCGCGGCCCAGCGCATGCGGAATAACCAGGATGTCGGAAAAGATGATGGCGCCATCCAGGTCGAAGCGTTGGATCGGCTGCAAGGTGGCAGTGCTGGCCAAATCCGGGCTGTAGCAGAAATCGAGGAAGTCGCGCGCTTTGCTACGCAATGCACGATACTCAGGCAGATAGCGGCCAGCCTGACGCATCAGCCAAATCGGCGGCGTTTTTTCGACATGACCGTTCAAAGCCGAAAGCAGCTTTTTCACTTCTCGATCCTGGCCCGGCTTTTTCTTCTCTTATTCATAAATATTAGATTCTTAATTGGTAGTGGTAGTAGGGCCTGTGGGAGTCGGGGATTGAAGATATCAGCCTTTTGTCCCGGTTTTATGCCTGGGCACAAGGGGCACCTCGTCCCAGGGTGGGCGGTGGGGACAGAGTGTTTCGCAGGCCTCGATTCGGCGGTTAAGCGCGGGAGCCAGTTCCGGTTGAATTATACGAATAATGGGGATGGTTTGGTTTATCCCGGTCGCGCGAGGTGACGCCATGAAACAGTACCTACTCTCAAAGCCATCCGATGAGATTCGGCACTACGGGCAGCGATTTGGCGGCTCATCCCAAAATCCGTACTTCTCCCCAAAACCCGAATCGCCATACAACAACCACGCACAGACCGCCTGTGCAAAACCTTAAAGTCGTTCTGCTTGCTTACTTGGCCCCGGCTTTTCGCTTAATCTAGCGCCATGATCGCCGAGCCAACCTATCACCTGCACCTGATCTCCGATTCCACCGGCGAAACGGTAAACGCCGTGGCGCGCGCCTGTCTGGTGCAGTTCGAGGGTGTGGCAGTAACCGAGCATCTTTGGTCGCTGGTGCGCACGCGCGGCCAACTTGAGAAGGTGATCACCGCGGTCCAGGCTACGCCCGGCCCGGTGATCTTCACCCTGATCGACGGCAAGTTGCGCGACTTCTTGACCGAGGAATCGCGCCGGCTGGGCATCGTCTGCATTTCGGTGCTGGACCCGATCATGAATGCGCTGGGTCATCACTTTCACAGCAGTGGTGCCGGCGCCCCGGGGCGCCAACACGCCATGGATGCAGAATATTTCGCACGCATCGATGCCATGCACTTCACTCTGGCCCATGACGACGGCCAATCGACCCACGACCTCAACGGCGCCGATGCCGTTTTGGTTGGCCCGTCGCGCACCTCCAAAACGCCGACCTGCGTCTATCTTGCCAATCGCGGCGTAAAGGCAGCCAACTATCCGCTGGTGCCCAATATCGCACCGCCCGAGGCATTGTTCGCTGCGACACGGCCGCTGATCGTCGGTCTGATCACCGATCCCGAACGCCTGGTGCAAATCAGACGTAACCGCTTGCGTCTGCTGCAGGAAGAAGTCGAAACCGATTACACCGATCTTGAGCAGGTCACCGAGGAGATGAAAAACGCACGCCGGCTGTTCACCAAGCACGATTGGCCGGTGATCGACGTTACGCGCCGCTCGATCGAAGAGACCGCCGCGGCAATTATGCAAATGCTGGCCGAGCGGCGTGACCTTAAGGCGGCAAAACGGGAGGCGGAGGAAACTCCGGTCGGCGAATGAACAAGCTCCTGATGTTCGTCGCATTGGCATTGGCAGTGACGAGTAACGTCTTGTCGGGCAGCGTTTCGGCGCAGCAATTGGCCGCGCAATTGGCCGTGGTCTATGGCCCGGAAGAAACCATTTACGGCTCGTGCCGACCGGCCCTGACCCTGACCAACACCGGCAAGGAAGCGATCGATTACGTGCAGATCGATGTCGGCTATGCGCTGCGCGATGGCAGGATAGTAGTCGGCGAACAAAAATCGCGTTATCTGCATGGCGTGGCCAATCCGATTGCACCGGGCGCCTCGCGCGCGCTGGTGATCCATCACGACGAAGCCACGCCCTTCGCTGCGGCATGTGGCGACGTCATCAAAGCCACGGTGCGCAAGATCACCTGCCGCACGGCTTCAGGCGCAAATTGCGATGGCTTGGTGGCGTTGCGCCAGGATGGCGATCTCGCTCTGCCCAAGCGCTGATGGCCGGCCAGCCGATCGTTGTGGTGCCGATCGTTCTGGCGTCGAGCAGCGCCACGCGCCAACGCATGCTACGTGAGGCCGGCTTGGCGTTCGACAGCCAGTCGCCCGGCGTCGATGAGGAGGAGGTCAAGCTTAGCCTCAAAGGCAGCAAGGCCAGCGCCGCGCAAATCGCCGAAACTCTGGCCGAACTAAAAGCGCTGCGCGTTTCGCAGGGTAGGCAAGAGGCGCTGGTGATCGGCGCCGACCAGGTATTGGACTGCAACGGCACGCTCTTCGACAAGCCGCCCGACATGGATCATGCCAAGGCGCAGCTCATGGCCTTGCGCGGCAAGACCCATGTGCTGGCCACGGCCGTATGCGTGGCGCAAAACGGCGCGCGGCTGTGGCATCACAACGCCCAAGCGAAATTGACCATGCGCAATTTCAGCGACGAATTTCTCGACCGCTATTTGGGCGAAGCGGGAGAAGACGTGCTGAGCTCGGTCGGGGTCTATCGCCTGGAAGGGCCGGGCGCCCAACTCTTTACCAAGGTCGACGGTGACTTTTTCACCATTCTCGGCCTGCCGCTATTGCCCTTGCTCGACTTCCTGCGCGGCCGTGGCGCGGTGGCCCAATAGCGGTTAAAACCTTCAGCGCCATGTCGAGCACCGAATATGTCGAGCACCGATAAAACCAAGCCGCCTTTGCTGCTGGCCGGCGTGATGGGCTGGCCGATCGGCCATTCGCGCAGCCCGCGCCTGCATGGCTATTGGTTGGCGAAGCACAATATCGCCGGCGCCTATCTGCCGTTGCAGGTGGCGGGCGAGGATCTGGCCAAGGCGCTGGCCGCGTTACCGGCGCTGAACTTCCGCGGCTGCAACCTGACTTTGCCGCATAAGCAAGCAGCGCTGAAGCTGGTCGACCGGCTCGATCCCTTGGCCAAGCGCATCGGTGCCGTGAATACCATCGTCGTGCGTCCCGACGGCACCCTTGAAGGTCGCAACAGCGATGCCTTTGGCTTCATTGAGGCGCTGAAGGAAGCGCAGCCAAAATTCCGCATCAAATCGGGCAAGGCGGTGGTGATCGGTGCCGGCGGTGCAGCGCGCGCCGTGGTGGCGGCGTTGCTCGATGCCGGTTGCCCCAAAGTCGTGTTGGTCAATCGCAGCACTCAGCGGGCCGAGACCTTGGCTCGAGATCTGGGTGGCGCCGTCGAATTGCTGGCGTGGAGCGATCGCAACGCCGCGTTGAAAGATGCCGCGCTGCTGGTCAACACCACCTCGCAAGGCATGGCGGGCCAGAAGCCGCTCGATCTCGATCTTGGTGCCTTGCCCAAAAGCGCCGTGGTGGTCGATGCGGTTTATGTGCCGTTGCTGACGCCGTTGTTGGCCGCAGCTCAAGCGCGCGGCAATCCGATCGTCGATGGCTTGGGCATGTTGCTGCACCAGGCGCGGCAGGGCTTCGCCGCCTGGTTCGGGGTCGAGCCGCAGGTCGATGCCGCGTTGCGCCGCCATGTGGCGGGCGATCTGATGGCGGGCAAATAATGCTGATCGTCGGATTGTCCGGCTCGATCGGCATGGGC
>JBBSNV010000100.1:0-7095 GCA_038260375.1 Reyranellales bacterium | reverse complement strand
GCGGCGCTGGCCGAATACGCCAAGCGTGAACGGCGCTACGGCGCGGTCGCCGGTGGCTGAAGCAGCATCTACGCCCGCCGTCCAAGCGGCGATGAAGTCGGCGAAGAACTCGGGGCGTTTTCCCAAGCTGGGCGCGCGGCTGATCTCGGCCGTGGTGCTGGGCGGCATCGCTTTTGCCGCAGCGTGGTATGGCTACCCCTGGTTCGATTTGCTGATCGCGATTGGCGCCACCTTGGCGCTGTTCGAATGGTATCGCCTATGCAATGGGTGGCGCCGGCCATTCTGGGTGCTGCTGGGCGTACTCTATCTCGCCGCCACGGTGTTGTCCTTGTTTTTGCTGCGCCACGAGCCGGAATGGGGCAGGGCCACCATGCTGTGGCTGATGGCTTGCGTCGTCGCGGTCGATAGCGGGGCCTATTTCGCCGGGCGTATGATCGGCGGGCCGAAGCTGGTGCCGTTGATCAGTCCGCAAAAGACCTGGGCCGGGCTGGGCGGTGGCATCGTGGCCTCGGCCTTAGTCGGCCTCATTGCCGCCATCATCCTGCAAATGAATGTGCTGCCTGTTGTGCTGTGGAGCGCGTTGCTCGCGCCGATCGCCCAATTCGGCGACATTTTGGAGTCCGCGGTGAAGCGATATTTCGGCGTCAAGGACAGCGGCAGCATCATCCCGGGCCATGGCGGCATCTTGGACCGCATCGATGGGCTGATGATGGCGGCGATCGTCGTGGCCCTGCTGCGCCTGCTCAGCAAAAGCGTGCTGCCATGGCCGTGATCCCGTTGCCTGAAGTTGCCGCCCCACTTCAAATGAATAAGCCTAAGTCCAAACCGAGGCGCATCACCATTCTGGGCGCCACCGGTTCGGTCGGCTGCAGCACCATCGATCTGGTGGAGCGCCATCGCGACAACTATGAAGTCGAGGCGCTGACCGCCAACAGCAATGTCGAATTGTTGGCCGAGCAGGCGCGCCGTTTGCGTGCCCGTGTTGCCGTAGTGGCCGATGCCGGCAAGTACAAAGACCTACGTGAAGCGTTGGCCGGCTCCGGCATCGAAGCCGCCGCCGGTCCGCAAGCCTTGGTCGAAGCAGCCGAGCGTCCCGCCGACTGGGTGATGGCCGCGATCGTCGGCGCTGCCGGCCTAGCACCAACTCTTGCTGCAATACGGCGCGGCGTGTCGATCGGCTTGGCCAATAAAGAATGCTTGGTCTGCGCCGGTGCGCTGATGATGCAAGCGGTGCGCAATCACGGCGCCACTCTGTTGCCGGTCGACAGCGAGCACAGCGCCATCTTCCAGGTGTTCGATTTCGATCAGCCCGAGCGGGTCGAACGCATCGTCCTGACCGCCTCGGGCGGGCCGTTCCGCAACTGGTCCTTGGCCGACATGGCGCGCGCCACGCCGGCCCAGGCGGTGGCGCATCCCAATTGGGACATGGGCGCCAAAATCTCGATCGATTCCGCCACCATGATGAACAAGGGGCTGGAGATCATCGAGGCGCATCATCTGTTCCCAGTGCCGGCCGAGCGCATCGAAGTGGTGGTGCATCCGCAGTCCGTGATCCATTCGATGGTTGCCTATATAGACGGATCGGTGCTGGCGCAATTGGGCACGCCCGACATGCGCACGCCAATTGCCTATGCGCTGGGCTGGCCCAAGCGTATGGAGGCGCCGTCGAGCCGGCTCGATTTCTCCACGCTTACGGCGCTGACCTTCGAAAAGCCCGACCTGACGCGCTTTCCCGCGTTGCGCTTGGCGCGCGAAGCCCTGGCCATGGGCGCGTACGGTCCCGCGGTATTGAACGCTGCCAACGAGCAAGGCGTGGCTGCTTTCATGGTTGCGCGCATCGGCTTCCTTGACATCGCGCGCGTGGTCGAGGACACCTTGGCGCGGTTTTATGCGTCGCGGCGCGCAGAACCCGGCAGCCCGACTTTGGAGGCTGTCTACGCCGCCGATGCCGAAGCCAGGCGCGAAGCCGACCGCCTGATCGCCGGCATCGAGCAAGCCCGCTAACCCGATGGAAATGGTGCGATCGCTTTGATCGATTTCATCTACAACAACATCGTCGTCTTCCTGATCTTGATGACGGTTTTGGTTTACGTGCACGAGATGGGCCATTATCTCGTGGCTCGGCGCTTTGGCGTGAAGGTCGACACCTTCTCGATCGGCTTCGGTCCGGAGATTAATGGCTGGTTCGGCAAGAAGTCTGGCACGCGCTGGCGTATCAGCGCCCTGCCGCTGGGCGGCTACGTGAAATTCTTCGGCGACGCCAATCCCGCCAGCATCCAGGCCGAAGATCAGAAGATGAGTCCGGCCGAGCGCGCCGTGTCGTTCCACTACAAGCCGGTGTGGCAGCGTTTCGCCGTCGTGCTGGCTGGGCCGATGGCCAATCTGCTGTTCGCCGTGCTGGGCCTCGCCTGCATGTATATGTTCCTCGGCCAATCGATCACGCCGCCGATCATCGGCGTGGTGCAGCCGGGCGGCAGCGCCGCGGCGGCCGGGCTGCAGATCGGCGACCGCATCCTGGCAACCGATGGCCGCACCGTCGACAGCTTCGAGGATATCGGCCAGTCGATGCTGCTGCATCCGGGCATCAAGCTGTCGATGACGGTGGATCGCGCCGGCAAGCGCATCGACCTGACCGTGACGCCGGCGGCCAAAGACGTCACCAACCGGTTCGGCGACGTGCAGCGCATCGGCGATTTGGGCGCCGACAGTGTCGATGCGCTGGCCCGGGTCGGCAAGGTGGAAGACGGCAGCCCCGGCGCCGCGGCCGGCCTCAAGACCGGCGATTTGATCGTCGCCATCGACGGCAAGCCGATCGCCACGTTCGACGATCTGCGCATCGTGGTCGAACCCAGCGCCGGCAAGGAGCTGATGCTGACCGTCGAGCGCGACGGCCAGCTGCTGCAAATCCCCGTCACGCCGGCCAGCGCCACGGCCGATCAGCCCGGCGGAGCCAAAAAGACCGTCGGCCGCATCGGCATCCGCAAGGCATCGGCCGCCGAGCATCGCAAGCTCGACCCCGCCGCGGCGGTCTGGCAGTCGGGCCGGCAAGTCGTCTACATGACGCAATCGATCTTCAACGTGATTGGCCAGATCATCGTCGGCCAACGTGACGCCAAGGAGATCGGCGGTCCGCTGCGCATCGCCAAGACCACCGGCGAGGCCTCGCAAATCGGCTGGGAAGCGGTGGCGCTGTTCGCCATCGGACTGTCGATTTCGCTGGGCGTGTTCAACCTGCTGCCGGTGCCGCTGCTGGATGGCGGCCATCTGCTGTTTTACCTGATCGAAGCCGTGCGCGGCCGGCCGCTGACCGCCAGGTTGCAGGAATACGGATTTCGCATAGGGTTGGCCATGGTTTTCGGCCTGGTAGTTTTTGCTACCTGGAACGACCTGGTGCTGCTAAAAGTAGGCGATCTGGTTGGTAGCATCGGCCGTTAGGCCATTGTCTTGACGAGAGTTTTGGGGGCAGAGTGATCAAGGTTCTAACCGCCGCCAGTGTCGTGTTGCTATTGTGCTGCTTGAGCGCGGCGCAAGCTCAGCCGGTTCGCCCCGGAACGCCCGCGCCATTGCCTGCTGCCGCGAACGGCGCCATCGCCAGCATCCTGGTCGAAGGCAATAGCCGCGTCGAGCCGGACTCCATTCGCTCCTATTTGGCCATCAAGGAAGGCGACGCGTTCGATCCGGAAAAGATCGACCAATCGCTGAAAACCTTGTTTGCCACCGGTCTATTCGCCGACGTCAATCTGCGCCGCGACGGCAACAACCTGGTGGTCAAGGTGATCGAAAATCCGATCATCAACCGCATCGCCTTCGAGGGCAATCGCAAGCTCGAGGACGACGCGCTGCGCCAGGAAATCCAATCCAAGCCGCGCGTGGTGTTCACCCGCGCCAAAGTACAGGCCGACGTCAAACGCATCCTCGAGCTCTATCGCCGCTCGGGACGGTTCAACGCCACGGTCGAGCCCAAGATCATCCAACTCGAGCAGAACCGTGTCGACCTGGTGTTCGAAATCAGCGAAGGCGCCACCACGGGTATTCGCGCCATCACTTTCGTCGGCAACGAGGAATATTCCGACGGCAGTCTGCGCGAGGTGATCCGTACCAAGGAATCGGCGTGGTATCGCTTCCTGTCGTCCGACGATCGCTACGATCCCGATCGGGTGAATTTCGACCGCGAATTGCTGCGCAAGTTCTATCTGTCCGAAGGCTACGCCGACTTCCGCGTGGCCTCCGCGGTGGCCGAGCTGACACCCGACCGCAACGATTTCTTCGTAACTTTCACCATCAACGAGGGCGACCGCTACCGCTTCGGCAAGATCGACGTCACCTCGCGCTTCGAGAAACTCGATGTCGGCCCGCTCAAATCGATGGTCACCCTGCGCGAAGGCGACTGGTATGACGCCGACCAGGTCGATAAGACCATCAACCTACTGACCGAGGCAGTTGGCAATTTCGGCTACGCTTTCGTCGACATCCGCCCCAACGTAAAGCGCAACAAAGACACCAAGACCATCGACCTGACCTTCGAAATCCAAGAAGGCCCGCGCGTCTATGTCGAACGCATCAATATCTCGGGCAACACCCGCACGCTCGACAAGGTGATTCGCCGCGAATTCCGCCTGGTCGAGGGCGATGCCTTCAACGCCGCCAAGCTGCGCCGTTCGCAGCAGCGCTTGAACAATCTCGGCTTCTTCGAAAAGGTCGATATCGCCAACCAGCCGGGTTCGGCACCCGACAAAACCGTGATCGAGGTCTCGGTGGTCGAGCAGAGCACCGGCGAATTGTCGTTCGGCGCAGGCTACTCGACCGCCGGCGGCCTTTTGGGCGATGTTAGCATCCGCGAGCGCAATCTACTGGGCCGCGGCCAGGACCTGCGCCTGGGCCTGTCGCTGGGTACGCAACAAACCCAGATTAATTTGAGCTTCACCGAGCCCTACTTCCTCGATCGCAACGTGGCGGCCGGTTTCGACGTGTTCCGGATCTCGACCGACCGCCAAGACGAAAGTTCCTATAGCCAGAAGTCGCTCGGCTTTGCGCTGCGCACCGGATTCAATTTGGGCGAGGATCTGCGCCAGAACCTGAAATATACCCTGCGCAGCGACGAAGTCTCGCAAGTGCCCTCCAACGCGTCGGCCTTCATCAAGAACCAAGAGGGCAAAACCTGGACCTCGGAAATCGGCACACAGCTGATGTACGACAAGCGCGACAATCGCCAATTCGCGACCGCGGGCTATTTTCTGCGTTACGCCCTCGATGTCGGCGGCCTGGGCGGCACCGAGCATTACGTGCGCAACAAGCTCGACGGTGCCTATTTCTATTCGATCGCCGATCAGTGGGTACTCTCGGTCAGCGGCGAATTCGGCGTAGTGGTGCCCATCAAGGACGATCTGCGCATCAATAACCGCTGGTTCGTGGGCGGCGACAATTTGCGCGGCTTTGCCATCGGCGGCATCGGCCCGCGCGACACTACCAGTAACGACTCCTTGGGCGGTAAATATTACGGCGTCGGCTCGGTCGAGTTGAGCTTCCCGCTGGGCTTGCCGCAGGAATTCGGGTTGTTGGGCAAAGCTTTTGCCGATGCCGGCACTTTGTGGGGCACGGACGAGAAAAGTATCGCACCCACGCCTGCCGTACCTCCGGGACCGGGCGGCATTCCGCCTGGCATCCCGGGCACCCCGGGCTCCACGGTGGTCGATAATAAGGCGCTGCGCGCTTCGATCGGACTGGGCCTGCAATGGGTCTCGCCGTTCGGGCCGATCCGCGTCGACTACGCCATTCCCATTCTCAAGAAGCCTTACGACCAAGTGCAGCATTTCCGCTTCAGCTTCGGCACCAGGTTCTGAGCGGGTACGGATCGACGTGATCCGATCCCGCGTGGTCCTCGGCATTATCGCCGCACTGGGATTGTCCGGCGCGTTGGCGGCGACCGCGGCGGCCCAGCCGGTCAAACCGTCGGTCAGCCCGCCCCAACAGATCATCGTCGTCGGCATCATCGATATCGGCGCCGTGCTGCGCGGTTCGACCGCAGCCCAGGGGTTGCAGCAGCAAATCCAACTCGAGCAGGAGAAATACCAGGCAGCGTTCGAAGCCGAGCAGCGCGAATTTCGCCAGGCCGAAGAAGAGATCGAGCGCCAGCGTGGTTCGCTGTCCGACGAAGTCTATGCTGACAAACGCCGCGCCTTTCAATTGCGCCTGGAGCAGGCCGGCAACAACGCCCGCCTGCGCCGCAGTCAGCTCGAACAGGCCTTCGTAGCGGCCAATGCCCGCATTACGCAAATGTTGTCGACCGTAATCGAAGAATTGGCTGGTAAAAGCGGGGCCACCTTGGTCTTGCGCCGCGAAGCGGTGCTGTTCCAAAAAGACGCGATCGACATCTCCGAAGCGGCGATCGCGCTGCTGAACGACAAGCTGCCCAGCGTGGCCATCGCTTTACCGTCGTCGCCCTGAACCGCGGCCGCGCGCAGGGGAATGAACTGGCGCCTTACCCGGCCAGACGTTGAAATGCTCGGCTGAATCGGGCAAAAAGGCTGCCGGGGCGCCACGCTGCGCCTTTAGCTCTGCATTGGCGGCAAGGATGGCGATGTGACTCAACCGGCTGAGACATTGAAGGATTTCGGCGCAGCCGATATCGGGCGCATCATGCAGATGATCCCGCACCGCTATCCGTTCCTGCTGATCGATCGCGTGATCGAGATCAAGAACGACGAGAGCGCCATCGGTATCAAGAACGTATCGATCAACGAGCCTTTCTTTCAGGGCCATTTCCCAGGCATGCCGGTGATGCCGGGCGTTTTGATAATCGAGTCGATGGCGCAGACCGCCGCGGTACTGGTGGTCTCGACTTTGGGCGCCGCGTTCGAAGGTAAAAAGGTCTATTTCATGTCGATCGATCGCGCGCGTTTCCGCAAGCCGGTGGTGCCGGCCGACCGTATGGAACTGCACGTGCGCAAGGAACAGAGCCGCGGGCCGGTGTGGAAATTCAGCGCCGAGGCCAAGGTCGACGGCAAACTGGTGGCCGAAGCGACGTTCGGCGCGATGATTATCGACGGCTGACAACCCAGACGGATTCTGATTATGGACACCGCCCAATCGGCCACG
>JBBSNV010000099.1:0-7104 GCA_038260375.1 Reyranellales bacterium | reverse complement strand
CGTCAATGGGCTGGTGTTCCTGTGCGTGCGCTATTTCGTCGAGGCCAATCAGCGCTTCCTGGCCGACAAGCCGTTCTTGTTCGTGTGGTTCGGCTATGCGCTGGTGTCGGCGGGCGCGGTGGCCGCGACCTGGGCCTTGAGCGCCTTGTTGATGTGGCGCGGCATCGATCCGCGGCCGGCGGTTTTCCAATATCTGATGTCGCTGGCGTTCTATCCCATGGCCAGCTGGATTATCGGCCGGTCGCACAACGGGGCCGTGGCGCGCGGCCCCGGCCGCCCCTCGTCCAGCCGCAACGCGCGCGCCGGCTGATCGCATGCAACGCGACACCGACCGCTACAAGCTGTTTACCCGCCGCGCTTTGCTGCTGGGCGGCGCGCAGATGGTGCTGCTGGGCGGCTTGCTGGTGCGGCTGTATCAGCTGCAAGTGGTCGATGCGCCCAAATACGCCGTGCTGGCCGACGATAACCGCATCAATCTGCGCCTGCTGCCGCCCACCCGCGGCCTGATCTTCGACCGTGCCGGCGTGCCGCTGGCGGTCAACCGGCAGAATTATCGTGTTCTGCTGATCTCGGAAAAGACCGGCAGCACCGAGGCCACCTTGGACCGACTCGACGTCATCTTGAGCCTGGGCGAGGGCGAGCGCCGCCGGGTGATGCGCGAGCTGCAACGCAACCGCTCCTTCGTGCCGGTGATGGTGCGCGAGAATTTGAGTTGGGACGAGGTGGCCCAGATCGAGTTCAATGCGCCCGACCTGCCGGGCATCGCCATCGATGTCGGCCAGCTGCGTGACTATCCGATCGCCGAATCGCTGTCCCATATTCTGGGCTATGTCAGCGCCGTGACCGAGAAGGATTTGCGCGACGATCCCGATCCGGTGCTGAGCCTGCCGGGGTTCCGCACCGGCAAGAAGGGCATCGAGAACGCCTTCGAGAAGCTGCTGCGCGGCCGTGCCGGCAATTTGCAGGTCGAGGTCAATTCGGTCGGCCGCACCATCCGCGAGTTGGCGCGCACCGACGGCCAGGCCGGCGCCAATCTGGTTTTGACGATCGATAGCGAACTGCAGAAATTTGTTTACAACCGGATCAAGGACCAAAGTGCCGCGGCGGTGGTGATGGACATCCACAATGGCGATGTGCTGTCGCTGGTCTCGACGCCGGGTTACGATCCCAACGCCTTTGCCCGTGGCCTGACCAACGCCGAGTGGCAGGATCTGCTCAACAACCCGCGCACCCCACTCAACAACAAGGCGATCGGCGGCCAGTATCCGCCGGGCTCGACCTTCAAGATGATGACGGCGCTGGCGGGTTTGGAATCGGGCACCATCACACCGTCCACGGTTTTGCCTTGCGCCGGTGTGGTCCAGCTGGGCGACACCAAATTCCATTGCTGGCTGCGCGGCGGCCACGGCTCGGTCAATCTCAATCTCGGCCTGGCGCAGTCCTGCGACTGTTATTTCTACGAAGTGGCCAAGCGCGCCGGCGTCGACAAGATCGCCGAGGTGGCGCTGCGCTTCGGCCTGGGCCAGGAGTTGGGCATCGAGATCCCGGGTGAAAAGCCGGGTCTGGTGCCGACGCGGCAATGGAAGCAGGCCTCGCTGGGCCAGAACTGGACTCAGGGCGAAACCTTGGTGTTCGGCATCGGCCAGGGTTACATGCAGGCAACGCCTTTGCAGCTTGCGGTGATGGCGGCGCGGCTGGGCAATGGCGGCTTTGCCGTCGTGCCGCGGCTGCTGCGCGATCCCAATACGCCGGCCAGCCAGTCGCCGATCACGGCGCGGGCGGCGGCGATGTTCCCCAAACTGAAGCTGAGCGGCGACAGTCTCAAGCACGTGGTCGCCGGCATGGACGCGGTGACCAACTCGCAGCGCGGTACGGCGTACGGCGCGCGCATCGTCGATCCGGAAATGGCGATGGCCGGCAAAACCGGTACGGCGCAGGTCAAGCGCATCACCCAGGCCGATCGCGATGCCGGCCCCAAGAAGATCGCCGATATTCCCTGGCATCTGCGCCATCATGCGCTGTTCGTGGCCTTCGCGCCGGTCGGCAATCCGCGTTACGCCTGTGCCGTCGTGGTCGAGCACGGCGTGGGCGGCGCCAGTACGGCCGCTCCCGTGGCGCGCGACATCCTGATCGAATGCCAGAAGCGTGATCCGTCGGCCACGCCGCCCAAGGGCCAGTTCGCCAGCCTGTCGCCCAATTCGGCGCCGCAGCAGGCCCAGATTCAGCAAGCGATCACGCCGGGGAGCCGCTGATGCGCGCACCGGAAATGTCGCTGGGCGAGAAGCTGTGGCAGGTCAATTGGGGCCTGGTGCTGCTGCTGACCATGATCGCCGGCATCGGCTTTGCCGTGTTGTATTCGGCGGCCGGCGGGCGGGTCGATCCCTGGGCGCTCAAGCACATCATCCGCTTCGGCGTGACCATCTTGATCATGTTGGCGATCGCGCTGATCGATATCCGGGTCTGGCTGCAACTTGCCTACCCGATCTATTTCGCCGTGCTGATGTTGCTGGCGGCGGTCGACGTGATGGGCGCCATCGGCATGGGCGCGCAACGCTGGCTCGATCTCTACGTGATTCAACTGCAGCCGTCGGAGCTGATGAAGATCGCCATGGTGCTGGCCCTGGCGCGCTATTATCACAACCTCAATGTCGAGAATATCGGCCGGGTGCGGCATGTCATTCCGCCGGTGCTGATCGTGCTGGTGCCGGTGGCGCTGGTGATGAAGCAGCCTGATCTCGGCACCGCCTTGATGCTGGTGTTTGCCGGCGGCGCCATCATGTTCGCCGCTGGGGTGCGCATCTGGATGTTCCTGGTGGCGATCGCTGGGGCCGGCGCCGCCCTGCCGCTGGCCTGGGGCATGCTGCGCGACTATCAGAAGCACCGGCTGCTTACTTTCCTCAATCCGGAAAACGATCCACTGGGCACCGGCTATCACATTACCCAGTCGAAGATCGCCTTGGGCTCGGGCGGTTTGTTCGGCAAGGGATTCATGGCTGGCACGCAGGGCCACCTCAATTTCCTGCCCGAGAAGCAGACCGATTTCATCTTCACCATGTTCGCCGAGGAGTTCGGCCTGCTGGGCGGCATCGTGCTGCTGGCGCTGTTCGTGCTGGTGCTGCTCTACGGCTTCGCCATTGCCTTGAGGTCGCGCAGTCATTTCGGCCGCATACTGGCCTTGGGCATATCCATCACCATCTTCCTCTACCTGTTCATCAACATCGGCATGGTGATGGGCGTGTTGCCGGTGGTGGGTGTGCCGTTGCCGCTGGTGTCGTATGGCGGCACGGCAATGCTCTCGGTGCTGGCCGGTTGCGGCCTGTTGATCAGCGTTTACGTGCATCGCGACGTGATCATCACCCGGGCCGGCGGCAACACCTGACATCGGCCGTCCGACTGCGGCCAAGCCGCTGATTGCGCTGGGGTTTTTATCCCCAATCATGTGTCGACAAGGGGTTTTGCCTTTGCTATACGCATCGCCTCCCGCGAGGGAGCCCGATGGTGCGGGCGCATAGCTCAGTTGGTAGAGCAGCTGACTCTTAATCAGCGGGTCCCAGGTTCGAGCCCTGGTGCGCCCACCAAATCTTCCCAATACATCGACCGGATCAGCGTGCAACGCTTGCACGTCGCGATCTGTGCCGGCGAACGCGCCGGCGACGATGGGGCAGTGAGTCTACGCCAAGAATTTTTTTAGCGGCTCCCAATACATTTTGTGCCAGCCGCCCTCCAGATGTTCGTCCGCTCCGTCCGGGAAGCCGGCGTGATCGAGGGTAAGCTTGGTTGCGGAACCTTTAGCTTCGAGTTCCATTCTTACGATCGAGTACACGCCCTCAGGCCAATTGCCGGCGCGCCACGCCTGCACGATGCGGCGTTCGGGCACCAACTCGACATTGCGGCCCGTGATCATGCCGCCGAAGCTCGAAAAGGCGCCGCCCGCCTTGGCGTCGATCTTCGCCGGCGCCCCGGTCAGTTCGGCGAATTTCCTGGCATCGAGCAGCGTATCGTAGACACGTTGCGGGCTGGCTTTGAAGACGATCTCTTGCTTGATGGCGTTTGGCACGGCGCTTGCCTCCTGGTTGCGGCTGCTGGCGATGGATCAGCGGAACAGTTGGCGATAAGATGATCAACATCATCTTTTCGGCCGCCATCCATTATCCCGGACCACGCCGCCGCGATTTAGTCTTCGTCGGCAAGGGAGGACTTCATGCCGTACCCGCCCGGTCATCGCGATGCCACCAGAATCTCCATCATTCGAGCGGCCCGCCGATTGTTCAACCGGTTCGGCTTCGCCGGCGTGTCGGTCGGGCAAATCATGGCCGAAGCCGGTCTGACGCATGGCGGCTTCTACCGGCACTTCAAGAGCAAGGACGACTTATATGCCGAAGCCTTGCAATGCTTCTTCACCGATCCCGGTTGGGACAACAATTGGGACGGCATCGAAATCGATCGCAATGCTGCCGATATCGGGCCGCAGATCATCCGCGCCTATCTCTCCGATCGGCATTTCAACGACATCGAAAATTCCTGCCCGATGGTGGCGCTGCCGAGCGACGTGGCGCGTAGCGGTCAAAGCGCCAAGCGTGCCTACCAGGCCGTGTTCGAAGCCATGGTGGAGATCCTGCGGCGCGGCGCGCGTGCCGATCGCGAGCGCAATCGCACCGTGGCGTTGTCGGTCGCTGCGCTGTGCGTAGGTGGCATGGTCATCGCTAGAGCCAGCGAAGATCGGGCGGTCGCCGACGAAATACGCACCGCGTGCACCACGGTCGCGTTACGCTTGGCCGGTTGGGATCAGAGCGTCAAGCCGCGCCGGTCGCCCGCCGACCGCAAGCGGCGCGCGCCGCTCGCCGTAAAGCGTGGTGAAACCGCTGCATAGGCGCAATCTTTTTCAGTCGAGAGCGGATCGAGCCTTTGACTGGAAATCGTTTCGCTGCCAGCGGTTCAATCCCGCACATAGGCCATGCAACAAGCGCAGCATCTTCTTCCCAGCCTGTTGCAGCCATGGGCTAGGATAGCGAGACTTCGTATTTAACGAGGGTTGCCATGTCCGACCGACAGAAGCTGACCTTTCACGTTCCCGAGCCGGCGGTGCGACCCGGCGGCACGCCCGATTTCAGCGGCGTGGCGATCTCGCCTGCGGGTTCGGTGCGCCGCCCGCCGATCGACGCCAAGCCCGAAGACATCCGCGATCTGGCCTATTCGATCATCCGCGTGCTCGATCGCAACAGCGAAGCGGTCGGGCCATGGAGTAATCTGTTGAGCGACGAGCAATTGCTCGAAGGCCTGCGCCACATGATGACGTTGCGCGCCTTCGATGCCCGCATGCAAATGGCGCAGCGCCAGGGCAAGACTTCGTTCTACATGCAGCATATGGGCGAGGAGGCGGTGAGCTGCGCCTTTCGCAAGGCGCTCGACGACGGCGACATGAACTTCCCGACCTATCGCCAGGCCGGCCTGCTGATCGCCGGCGGCTATCCGATGGTCGAGATGATGAACCAGATCTATTCCAACGCCGAAGACCCGATGAAGGGCCGGCAATTGCCGGTGATGTATTCCTCACGCGAGCACGGCTTCTTCTCGATCTCGGGCAATCTCGCCACGCAGTTCATCCAGGCAGTGGGTTGGGCGATGGCTTCGGCGATGAAAGGCGATCACCGCATCGCCGCCGGCTGGATCGGCGACGGCTCGACTGCGGAGTCGGACTTCCACGCCGCGCTGGTATTCGCTTCGACTTACAAAGCCCCGGTGGTGTTGAACATCGTCAACAACCAATGGGCGATCTCGACCTTCCAGGGCATTGCCCGCGGCGACGCGGCCACTTTCGCCGCGCGTGGCCACGGTTTCGGCATCCCATCCTTGCGGGTCGATGGCAACGATTATCTGGCGGTCTATGCCGTGGCCAAATGGGCGGCCGAGCGAGCGCATGCCAATCTTGGCCCCACCTTGGTCGAGTACGTCACGTATAGAGTGGGCGCGCATTCGACCTCCGACGATCCCAGCGCCTACCGGCCCAAGCATGAATCCGATGTCTGGCCGCTGGGCGATCCCGTCATTCGTCTCAAGAATCATTTGATCCGCCGCGGCACGTGGTCGGAGGAACGCCATCGCCAGGGCGAGGCGGAAATCATGGACACGGTACTGGCGGCGCAAAAGGAAGCCGAGAAGCACGGCACTTTGCATTCCGGTCCCAAGCCTTCGGCGCGCGACATGTTCGAGGGCGTCTATGCGCAAATGCCGCCGCATCTGCGCAAGCAGCGCCAGCAATCGGGCATCTAAGATGACGAGTATCTGACATGACACGGCGCAGCATGGTCGAAGCAATCCGCGACGCCCTCGATGTCGCTATGCAGCGCGACGACAGCGTTGTGGTATTCGGCGAAGACATCGGCTATTTCGGCGGCGTGTTTCGCGCCACCCAGGGCCTGCAGCAGAAATTCGGCAGCGCGCGGGTGTTCGACACGCCGATCAGCGAATCGGGCATCGTCGGCGCGGCAATCGGCATGGCGGCCTATGGCTTGCGCCCGGTGGTCGAGATCCAGTTCGCCGACTATGTTTATCCGGCCTATGACCAGATCGTCTCCGAAGCCGCCCGCATTCGCTATCGCTCCAACGGCCAGTTCACCGCGCCGATGGTGGTGCGCATGCCGACCGGCGGCGGCATTTTCGGCGGCCAGACCCATAGCCAAAGTCCCGAAGCGTTGTTCACCCATGTGGCGGGCTTGAAGACCGTGGTGCCGTCCAATCCTTACGACGCCAAGGGCCTGCTGATCGCGGCGATCGAGGACGACGATCCGGTGATCTTCTTGGAGCCCAAGCGGCTCTATAACGGCCCGTTCGAAGGCTATCCCGACCAGCCGGTCACGCCCTGGTCCAAGCACCCATTGGGCGAGGTGCCGGACGGGCATTATGCGCTGCCGCTGGGTGTGGCGGCGATCCGGCGACCCGGCGCTGCCGTTACCGTGCTGTCTTACGGCACCATGGTTCATGTTGCAGAAGCTGCGGCAGCGGCAAGCGGCGTCGATGCCGAAGTGATCGATTTGCGCAGCTTGTTGCCGCTCGATCTCGACACCATCGTGGCTTCGGTCAAGAAGACCGGCCGTTGCGTTATCG
>JBBSNV010000098.1:0-7177 GCA_038260375.1 Reyranellales bacterium | reverse complement strand
TGCGCGAGGAGTGGGCGGTGGAGGCTCAGGACGTGCTGTTCCGGCGCAGCAAGGAGGGTCTGCACATGACCCAGACGGCGCGCGAGAACGTGGCGGAGTGGATGGCTGCCAGAAGGCGTAATGTGTCGGCGTAATCAGCAAGTGTATGCTGGCGCGTAACGCTTCATAGACCGAACAGGGACACTCTTATGGCGAATGCGCGTTTGGTGCTGGCGATCGATCAAGGCACGACCTCGACCCGTGCCATATTGTTCGACGCCGACGCCAATGTCGTGGGCTCTGCGTCGCGCGAATTGCGCCAGATCTACCCGCAGCCCGGCTGGGTCGAGCATGACCCCGAGGAAATCTGGCAGGCTGTGATCGAAGTGTGCCGCGAGGCGGTAACGCGCTCGCATGCCAGCGGCGCCGATGTGGCGGCGATCGGCATCACCAACCAGCGCGAGACCACATTGTTGTGGGACCGCGCCGACGGCAAGCCGGTCCACAATGCCATCGTCTGGCAGGACCGCCGCACCGCCGATCTGTGCGATCGGCTGCGCAAAGACGGGCTGGAGGATTTGTTCCGCGCCCGCACCGGGCTGCTGATCGATCCTTATTTCTCGGCCACCAAGCTCGCCTGGCTGCTCGATTCCTCACCCGACATCCGTGCCCGCGCCGAGCGTGGTGAACTGGCTTTCGGCACCATCGAGAGCTTCCTGCTGTGGCGGCTGACCGGCGGCAAGTCGCATCTGTCGGATGCCACCAATGCCTCGCGCACCATGCTGTTCGATATCCACAACCAGCGCTGGGATCCCGAGATCCTGCGGCTGCTGAACATTCCCGCCGCCATCCTGCCCAAGGTGGTCGACAATTTCGGCGACTATGGTGCGGCGGAAACCAGCCTGCTGGGCATTGCGATCCCGATCACCGGCATGGCCGGCGACCAGCAGGCGGCTTCGATCGGACAGGCCTGTTTCGAGCCCGGCATGGTCAAGAGCACCTATGGCACGGGCTGTTTCGTGCTGCTCAACACCGGCGATCAGGTGCTGCAGTCCAAGAACCGCATGCTCAGCACGATCGCCTATCGCTTTGCCGGCAAGGCCTGCTACGCGCTGGAGGGCAGCATCTTCGTGGCCGGCGCCGCGGTGCAATGGCTGCGCGACGGGCTGCATTTGGTGGCCAACTCGGCCGAGACCGAAGGCTTGGCCATGGCCGCTTCGCCGCAGAGCGAGGTCTATATGGTGCCCGCCTTCACCGGGCTGGGCGCACCCTATTGGGACCCGCGCGCGCGGGGCGCGATCCTGGGCTTAACGCGCGATACCGGCGTGGCCGAGATCGTGCGGGCCACGTTGGATGCGGTTTGCCATCAGACGCGCGACTTGATCGATGCGATGGCGGCCGATGGCGCGGCACGGCCGACGGCATTAAGAGTCGATGGCGGCATGGTGGTCAACGATTGGCTGATGCAGCGCTTGGCCGACATCGTCGATCTGCCGGTCGAGCGCCCCGTGATCACCGAGACCACGGCACTGGGCGCGGCGTTCTTGGCCGGGCTTTATGCCGGCGTGTTCCCCGATGCGGCCAAGCTGTCGGCAATCTGGAAGCGCGAGCGGCGCTTCGAGCCCAAAATGGCGGCGGAGGAAAACGAGCGGCTCTATGCCGGCTGGAAAGCCGCGGTACGGCGCATCCGCTCCAACCCGGCGTCGTAACGCCGTTTAGCGCCAGCCCGCCTCGCGCTCTTCGCGGTCGGTGACGGCAAAGGCGTTGAACAGCTTCTTGATCGTGCTTTCCTCGATGTCGCGGGTGATGAACACCAGCTTGGAGCGCCGGTCGGCATCGGGCCATGCGTCGAGCATGGCGGGCGGATGGAACACGTGCTGCACGCCATGCACCACCACCGGCTTGTCGTTGCCCTCGACGTTCAGGATCGCCTTCATGCGCAGCATGTCGGGCCCGCGATAGGATACCAGTGCATCGAGCGCCGACGTCACCACCGACCAGGGCAGGGGATCGTCGAAGGTCAGGCAAAAGGCCCGGATGTGATCGTCGTGGCGGTTGACGTCGTGCGGGTTTTGCTCGCGTGAGGTTGGGCCGGGGCGACCGCCATGGTGGTGATGCTCATGGTGGTGCTCGTGATCATGACGCTCTTCCTCGAACGCCTCGGCGCGCAGCCAGGCCCGCACATCGGCGGTCTTGGTGTCGGGATTATAGAGCCCGGCATTGAACAGGCTGTCGGGCGGAACCTCGCCTTGGCGCACTTCCTGCAATGGCGCGCCGGGATTGAGTTCCTGCAGCCGCTCGCGCAACGCTGTTAGCTGATCTTTAGAGGCCAGATCGGTCTTGGTGATCAGCAGCCGGTCGGCCACCGCCGCTTGCTTGACCGCCTCGACATGCTGGTCGAGCGTATCGGCGCCGTTGACGGCATCGACCGTGACGATGACGCTGTCCAGCCTGTAGCGCGCCGCCACCAGCGGGTCGGTCATCAAGGTGTGCAGGATCGGCGCAGGATCGGCCAAACCCGTGGTCTCGATCAGCAGGCGGCGGAACGGCGGGATCTCGCCCTTGGCGCGGCGGACGAACAGCCGGCCCATGGTCTCGATCAGATCGCCGCGCACGGTGCAGCACAGGCAGCCGCTGTTCAGCACCGTCATGTCGTCGCTCGAGCTTTCGACCAGTAGGTGATCCAGCCCGATTTCGCCGAACTCGTTGATGATCACCGCCGTGTTGGCCATCGCCGGATTGGCCAGCAGCTTGTTGAGCAGGGTGGTCTTGCCCGAACCCAGGAACCCGGTCAGCAGGGTGACGGGAATGCCACTGTCTTGATTGGCGCCGGCTTCGTCAGTAGTCGCGTTGCTCGTACTCATGGCCAGAACGGTCCTTCGGCCAGGAAAGAGCGCCAGCGATCGCGCAGCTTCTGCTCCGCCGCCGCGGCGCGGGCGGCATGCCAGCCGCCGATCAAGCCGGAGACATGACGTACTTCTGTGCTGGCGCGGGCGCCGTCATTTGCCGTGGCGCGCTCGATGTCGCGCATCAAAGGCTGCGCCACCGCCACGTCGTTGAACCGGCCCAATACGTCCTGCAGGCGCGACAGGCGCTTGATGTAGCGCTTGGCGCTATGCGGATAGATCGCGCCGAAGAACTCCGCGGCATAGCGCAGCTTCTTGACCGTGATGCGCAGCTCGTGGCGCTGCTCGGCATCCAGATTCATGACGTGATGGCCGCGCTTGCGCACCTTGTGGTCGCGCTTGGTCAGCACCTCGGCGGCATAGGCTGCTACCGGGCGATAGCGCGCGCTCACCGCGCCGGCATCGTCGCCCGCCACCACGGCCAAAGGCGGCGCCACGTCGGCCGCCAGCCAATTGCGGAAGCGAGCGCGCCAGGCGGTAAAGCGGCGGCTGCGCAAGGCCGCCCGCGCCCGCGCCAAACGCTGGCGCTGCAGCTCCAGCGCCGCGCCGCGATAGGCGGCCAGGCCTTCGGCATCCTGGCAGGCGGCATCGGCCACCGGCTCGAACACCTCGGCCAGGAACACGTCGATATCGCGCGCCGGACCCAGCTCGTCGGCCAGCCAGCGCGCCTCGTGGCCGAGAAAGGCGATTTCTTCGTTGCGCAGGGCGTTCTTGAAAATGGCGATGGCGGCGCGCAGCCGGCGCAACGCCACCCGGGCCTGGTGGATAGCTTCGGGGTCGTCGCTCTTCAGCACCGGCAGGCGGTTGTCGAGCAGATGTGCCAGGCAGCTCCTCAGCACGCGATGCGCGGCCATCGCCACGGTCATGTCGCGGTCGAGCTGCGGCAGGTCGGCACGCACCGGTGCCGGCGGCGGCATGGCCTTGTCGGGCGCCGTCTTGGTGCGCTGGGCGCGCTTAGGCACCAGGACGAGTTTGCGCGATGTTTTTTGTGCCGCCATTGTCTTCAAGACTGCCATCCGCCGTCGCGCCGGGTCAACCGAGCCCAGGTTTGGAATCGGCATGGTTTTGCAATCGCCGGCTTACGGGTAAACTCGCCACCGAGGCGATCTTATGTTTTTCGGATTGGTGTGGCGTATGACGGCGGATATCGGATTGTTCAAGCGCGGTATGCGGCAACTGGCCGGCGGCGTGACCTTGGTTACAACATTATGGCAGGGCGAGCGCGGCGGACTGACCGCCACCGCCGTGTGTTCGGTCTCGGCTGAGCCGCCGCAACTGCTGGCTTGCATCAACAAAACCGCCTCGGCCCACGACCTGATCCTGGCCAGCGGAATTTTTTGCGTGAATCTGTTGGCCACCCAGCACATCAAGCTGTGCGAACGCTTCTCCGGCCAGCACGGCACCGATGGCGATGCCCGCTTTAACGATGGCGTATGGCGCAGCCTGCAGACCGGCGCGCCGGTGTTGCCCGAAGCCTTGGCCAGTTTCGACTGTGAGACGGTGCGTCAGGTCGATGCCGGCACCCACACCATCTTCATCGGCAGCATCGTCGATGTAGCGGTGGCTGGCGGCCAGCCGCTGATCCATGCCGATGGCGGCTTCATTACCGGATTGCATCGAACCGCGTTCTAACCGCGTCGCAGCTCGATCGTCGACTATTAAGGATATGGGCAAAAGAAAAAGGCCGGGATCGCTCCCGGCCTTTTTGCTTGGATTTGTGCCGCTTACTTGACGAAGCGGATTTCCACGTTGCGATTCTCCGGTTCGCGCACGCCGTCCGCCGTCTTGACTCGCGGGCGGCTTTCGCCGAACCACTCGACCTGCAGCTTGCCGCGGGCCACACCGGCGCGGGTCAGCGCACCGGCTACGGTCTCGGCACGACGCTTGGACAGCGACAGATTGTAGCCGTCAGCACCCGAGCGATCGGCATTGCCGGCCACCGAGATGCGCGACGGGTTCATCCGCGCCGCGTCCGTCACAACCTTTTCCAGCACACGCTGGGCGACCGGGCTGACGTTGGAACGGTCGAAGTCGAAGAACACCAGATAGACGTTGGCTACGCTGACACCCATGCGCAGCATCGCCGCTGCGAAGCGGTCCTTGCAGGCCTTGATCTCGGCGGTTTCCCAACCTTCTTCTTGCTCTTCGATCCAGCAGTCGAAAGCGACTTGGGCTTCGGCGGCGTCGGCCGGGAAGGCCGTGCGCGCACCGCCGTCCAGCGCGGACATCAGACTGGCACGGGCAGCACTCAACTCGGCCGCGGCAGCCGCGGAGACGCTCCAATTGGAAACGACTTCGGGCAACACGCGTTGGTTGGCTGCTGCAGCATTGGCCTTGTTGGCGAAGTATTCGCCATCGATCCAATCGTATTCAGCTCGCTCATGCGCAGCGAAGGCGGCGTAACCTTTGTGCAGCGCTTCATTGAACGGATCGCTCGCCACCGTGGTGGTGACCGAGGTATTCATACAGGCGGCCAGCAAGGCCGCCATGACCGTCAGAACGACGACATTTAGAATTTTCATTGCCCACTCCGATGTTGGCCCGAATTAATTGTCGGTACCTGCTCTCCGAAGGTCCCCCGGATCGCTGGCATTAGCGCTAATATTACGCGTCAGAACGGTAGTCCGCTCCGCGTCGCCCGATATATAATTCAATGCATTGGTCGAGGCCAACAGCCTATTCCGTCGAAACACGAGGATTATCGGCCGTTTCCATCCAATGTTGCAAAAAGGCCACTAAAATTGTCCTAAGTGACTCTGGCTTCTGGGTAATTTCGCTCGGCCGGGGGGGGGCCAAATTGCGTAAAATTCAGGCAGTTCTTGGTTGTGGCTGCAACCCATTCGCAAGCGCAAAATCCAGCAAGTCAAAGCGCGGCAGATTGCCTGGCCAGATTCTGGATGGATTGCCCGGCCATTATTGCCTGACCCGGCGATTCTGCTTATGGTCGCGCCGCTTTAGCCGGTTCTGTTGGGGCGTAGCCAAGCGGTAAGGCAGTGGATTTTGATTCCGCCACCCCAGGTTCGAATCCTGGCGCCCCAGCCACTCTTTCTCTCAATCGTTTTACGACATGACCGGCACCGTCAAAAACCCGACCATATTTGCCGCGCCGCCGGGCTACGAGCTGGCGCCGCTCAATTCCGGCTTCAGCCAGACTGTGGGCCCGTGGTATCGCGTGCCCGATGTCGATTACGCGCAGTTCGCGTTCCGTGCCGATGAGCGGCACATCAACAGCATCGGCATCATCCATGGTGGCATGATGATGTCCTTTGCCGACACCTTGCTGGGCCAGGCGCATCGCAAGTTGACCGGCAAGCCTGCGGTGACCACACGCATGACCGTAGATTTCATCGACGCCGCGCGTTTCGGCGATCTGGTCGAGGGCAAAGGCGAGGTGACGCGCGAGACGCGCAATCTGGTGTTCGTGCGCGCCCATGTGTGGTGCGGCAAGCGGACTCTGCTGACCGTCAGCGGCGTGTTCAGTTTCGTCCGCCCACGGAACAAAGATAGCGGCGGCAAAGAAGGTTGAGTAAATGATCGACGTGATCGAGGAAGACGCGTGCTATTGACGGGCGGGTTGGCAATGGTCAGCGTTGTTAGGTTTTCACCCTGAGTGGTGAGTGACGGTGGAGATCGCCTCGACAAGGCGGTGAGGACACAGCAGGAGCCCGCCGACCGGTCGCCCAGAATCTGCACGTGTTAGGTCGATCCGTTCGCTTCCAATGTTCGTTCTGTTCCAAGGGCCGGGGTGTCCTTCGCCTTTCGCGCGACGAAAGTCCGCTTCATCAGATCACGCCAAGTTCGCACAATTTGGCGAAGCGGTCTTCGGACAGCCCTAGCCAGGACACATATATCTCTCGGTTGTGCTGCCCCAGTTGCGGCGCCTCTCCACGGGAAGGGGGCGGTGTCTCGGATAGCTTCAGTGGACTGCCGAACACCTCGACCTCGCGTCCGGCCAGATTTACCGGCATGAACATCCCGCGCGCCCGCAAATGCGGATCTTCCACCACCTCGTCGATGCGCTTCACTGGCGTGAGTGCCATATGCTCGCCCGCCATCTCCTCGAGCTCCGCTTTTGTGCGATCCGCGAACCAGCGCAGGATCGCCGGTTTTACGCGCCGTTCATAGACATCGCGCTGAAAGCGCTTCTCCATCGTGTCCAGTTCTGGATCCCGGGCGAGTTCCGGCTCGCCAAAGATAGCGCAGGACTCGCGCCAGAGTTTGTCCGAGTAGGAACCGAAGAAAACGTAGCCATCCTTGCAGGGGTATTGATCGTAGGGGCGCGCAAACGGATG
>JBBSNV010000097.1:0-7221 GCA_038260375.1 Reyranellales bacterium | reverse complement strand
ATGGCCTATTCCTCGATCGGCAATGTCGGCTACATGCTGCTGGCCCTGGCCACCGGCACCGAGGAGGGCGCGCGCGGCATCTTGGTCTATCTGATCATCTATGTGTTCATGAATATCGGCATCTTCGCGGTCATCCTGTCGATGAAGCGCAAAGGCGTGATGATCGAGAACATCCCCGACCTGGCCGGCCTGTCGCGCCGCCAACCGCTGATGGCATTGGCTCTAGCTGCCTTCATGTTCTCGCAGGCCGGCATTCCGCCGTTGGCCGGATTCTTCGGCAAGCTCTACATTTTCATTCCCGTCATCAATGCCGGGCTCTACATACCGGCAGTGATCGGCGTGGTCGCCTCGGTGGTCGCCGCTTACTACTATTTGCGCATCATCAAGGTGGCGTATTTCGATCCGCCGACCGAGCCGTTCGATCAGCCGATCGAGCGCGACATGGCGGTGATGATGGGCCTGGCCGGCGCATTCGTCGCGGGCTTCGTCATCTTCACCGGTCCGGTGCTGGAAGCGGCCAATGCTGCCGCCGCCATCCTGTTCAAAGGATGACCGACATCGCATTGCCGGTAGGCTGGACGCTTGCCGCATTCGACGCCGTGGACAGCACCAATGACGAAGCCATCAAACGGGCCGAAGACGGCGCAGCCGAAGGCGCCATTGTGTGGAGCCGCCAGCAGCTGGCGGGGCGTGGCCGGCGCGGCCGCGACTGGCAATCGCCACTGGGCAATATGTACGCCTCAATCGTGGTGCGGCCCGATTGCCCGCCCGACCAGGCGGCGCAATTGGGCTTCGTCACCGCCATCGCTGTGGGCGAGACGGCTTCGGGCCTGCTGCCGGCCAGCTCATCTTCGGCCAGCAATCGCGTCACCTATAAATGGCCCAACGATGTGCAAGTCGATGGCGCCAAGATCGCCGGCATCCTGCTGGAGTCCGCACCCGGCGCCGACGGCAAGGTCGCGTACGTGGTGATCGGCACCGGCATCAATGTCGAATGGAAGCCCGGCGAGACCGCCTATCCGGTGGCCAGCCTGACGTCGCTGGGCGCCAAGGCCTCGGTCGATCGGGTGCTGGAGGCCTATTGCCGCAATCTGGCCAAGTGGCTCGGCATCTGGCGCCGCGACGGATTTGCAGTAATTCGCAGCACCTGGCTGGCTCGCGCCGGCAATCTGGGGCAAATCATTGACGTGAAGGCAGGGCAGGAAAGTTGCCGCGGTCGGTTCAGCCAGTTGGACGAACATGGCGCCATAATTCTGGAGATCGAAGGCGGCACTACGCGCCGCATCACCGCGGGTGAAATCTTCCCCGTCGCAGCCTGAAGGATAACGCCATGCTGCTGGTCATCGATGTCGGCAACACCAATTCCAAATTCGCCCTGTTCAAGGGTGACGTGCTGCAAGGCGAATGGCGCCTGCAGACCCAGCACAACCGCACCGCCGACGAATACGCCGTGTCCTTGACCCAGCTGATGAAGCTGAAGGGTATCGAGCCAGCCGATGTTCAGGGCGCGATCATCGCCACTGTGGTGCCGCAGGCTTTGTTCAATCTGCGCCTGCTGTGTCAGCATTATTTCAAGGTCGAGCCGTTGGTGGTGGGCGAACCCAATGTCGATCTCGGCATCAAGGTGCTGATCGATCGGCCGCAAGAGGCCGGCGCCGATCGCCTGGTCGCCGCGGTGGCCGGGCACAAGATGTTCGGCGGGCCGCTGATCTCGATCGATTTCGGCAGCGCCACCACCTTCGATATCGTCGATGAGGACGGCAATTTCTTCGGCGGCGTGCTGGCGCCCGGCATCCAGCTTTCGATCGAGGCGTTCTACCTGATGACCGCGCGGCTGCCACGCATCAAGGTCGAAAGGACCGAGAAGGTGATCGGCAAGGGCACCGTCTCGGCCATGCAGTCGGGCATCTTCTGGGGCTATGTCGGGCTGATCGAAAAGCTGGTCACCATGATTAAAGCCGAGTATGGCAAGCCGATGAAAGTGATCGCCACCGGCGGGCTGGCGCCGCTGTTCCTCGAAGCCACCGACGTGATCGACGAAACCGTGCCCGACCTGATCCTGCGCGGTCTGCTGGAAATCTGGCGACGCAACCGTCCCGATGCGTAAGCGTTGGGTTTTCGCATGAGCCAGAGAGAGTTGCTGTTTCTGGCCTTGGGCGGCGCCGGCGAGATCGGCATGAATCTCAATCTCTATGCCTATGACGACCAATGGCTGATGGTCGATCTCGGCATCTCGTTTGGCGACGACACCTTGCCCGGCATCGATGTAGTGATGCCCGATCCCGCCTTCATCGTCGAGCGACGTGAGAAATTGTTGGGCTTGGTGCTGACTCATGCCCATGAGGACCATCTGGGCGCGGTGGCCCATCTGTGGCCGCAGCTGGAATGCCCGATCTACGCCACGCCGTTTGCCGCCTCGGTGTTGCGACGCAAGCTGCTGGAAGCGGGGCTAATCGACCGGGCCCATATCACGGTCGTGCCGTTGGGCGGCAAATTCACCTTGGGACCGTTCGAGCTCGAGCTGGTCACGATGACCCATTCGATCCCTGAACCGAACGCCTTGGCCATCCGCACGCCGCTCGGCACCATCCTGCATACCGGCGATTGGAAGATCGATCCCGAGCCATTGCTGGGAGAGGCCACGGATGAGGCAGCTTTACGCCGCTTCGGCGACGAGGGTGTGCTGGCCATGGTGTGCGATTCGACCAACGTGTTCGTGCCGGGCGAGGCGGGGTCGGAAGCCGATGTGCGGCGCTCCCTGATCGAGATCATCGCCGGCTGCAAACAGCGCGTGGCGGTAACGTGCTTCGCTTCCAATTTGGCGCGGGTCGAGAGCGTGGCCGTGGCGGCCGAAGCCAATGGCCGGCATGCCGTGCTGGTCGGCCGCGCCATCAACCGCATGGTCGAGGCAGCCAAGGAAAACGGCTATCTGCTCAACATGCCACGTACGGTCGACGAGAAGGAAGCCTCGTGGCTGCCGGCCGACAAATTGGTGATGATCTGCACCGGCAGCCAGGGCGAGCCGGGCGCGGCGTTGTCGCGATTGGCGGCCGACGAGCATCCGATGCTGCATCTGTCGCCGGGCGACACGGTGGTGTTTTCCTCGCGCATCATTCCGGGCAACGAGCGCTCGATCGGCCGGCTGCACAATCGGCTGGTCGCCATGGGCCTCCACGTAATCACCGAAAAGGACAGCTTCGTGCATGTCTCGGGCCATCCCGGGCGCGACGAGCTGGCGCGACTCTATCAATGGGTGCGTCCCAAGATCGCGCTGCCGGTGCATGGCGAGCTGCGCCACATGGCCGAGCACGCCGCCTTGGCGCGCCAGATGCAGGTGCCCGAGACCATCATCGCGCCCAACGGCACCCTGGTGCGCCTGGCGCCGAATAAGCCTGAAATCATCGACCACGTTTACAGCGGCCGGCTGGCGCTGGACGGCTCGCGGCTCATTCCGCTCAACCCGCAGGCGTTGAAATCGCGCCGCCAGATCGTCATGAACGGCGCTGCTACCGTGACCTTGATTGCCGACAAGGCGGGCAAGCTGCTGGCCGAGCCGAGGGTCAGCGTACAGGGCTTCGAAGGCGGCGACGCGATCAACGCCGCCTGCCAGGATGCGGTGGCGGCAATTATGTTGGCGCTAAAGGGCCGGCTGAAGGGCGAGGAAGCCACCATCCGTCAGGAAACCGCCATCCTGGCGCGCCGCGCCTTCAAGCAACGGCTGGGAAAGAAGCCATTGACGGACGTGCAGATAGTGCGAATTTAATCGTTACCGGAGTATGAGGAGCCAGTCATGATCGGTCGCCTGAACCATATCGCTATCGCCGTGCCGGACTTGGCCAAGGCCTCCGCGCTCTATCGCGACACCATGGGCGCCAAAGTCACCGCAGCGGTCGACCAGCCGGCGCATGGCGTCACCACCGTGTTCGTCGAACTGCCCAACACGAAGATCGAGCTGCTGCATCCGCTGGGCGAGAAATCGCCGATCGCCAATTTCCTGACCCGCAATCCGGACGGCGGGATCCATCATATCTGCTACGAAGTCGAAGACATCTACGCCGCGCGCGACCAGCTCAAGGCCCAAGGCGCGCGCGTGCTGGGCGATGGCGAGCCCAAGATGGGCGCCCATAACAAGCCGGTGCTGTTCCTGCATCCCAAGGACTTTGTCGGCACCCTGGTCGAGATCGAACAGGTCTGATTTCGGCAGCCAGCCGGGCAGGCAGGGGAAGGCAGATGTCATGTCGTGGATGACCGGACTGGTGGTTTATGCCGTGATCTGGTGGACCATCTTGTTCGCCGTGCTGCCTTGGGGCGTGCGAACCCCAGAAAACCCCGAGGCCGGGCACGATCCGGGCGCGCCGCTCAAAGCCAATATCGGCCGCAAATTCCTGTGGACCACCCTGGTCGCCGCGGTGATCTGGTGCGCGTTTTTTTTCGTCCACCAATCGAACCTGCTGTCGTTCAGATAGTCGCACCTTAAGTGCAGGCAGGTTAGGTCTTGCCGCCCAACAAAAACCAAAAAAAATGGCAAATCGGAGTTAACCGACTTGCCATACTGCAATGCAGCATCTTATGTTTCTTGCAGCAGGATTTTTCCTGCTGATGTGCCTATCCGGCGTTTCCTCCCTAAACTCGGGGCCGCAAGTTTCCTTGCGGCCCTTTTGTCGACTATAGCCAAGCGATTGTGCCGACTTCAACCACAATTTGTTTCGCTAGCTGCGGCCAAACCGCATGAAAATTACCCTCCGACGAAGGCGAATTTCACCACGAACAGCACGCCCAAAATAGCCACCGCCGGGTGCAGCTCGCTGAACCGGCCGGAGAGGATCTTCACCGCGGTGTAGGTGATGAACCCGAAGGCGATGCCGTCGGCGATCGAATAGGTCAGCGGCATGGTGATGGCGGTCACCACCGTCGGGGCGTATTCGGTCGGATCCTCCCAATCGATCTCGGCCAGGCCGCGCGCCATCAAGCAGGCCACGAACAGCAACGCCGGGGCGGTGGCAAAGGCCGGCACCGCGCCGGCCAGCGGCGAGAAGAACAAGGTCAGCAGGAACAAGATGCCGACCACCACGGCCGTTAAACCCGTACGCCCGCCGACTTTGATGCCGGCGGCGCTTTCGATGTAGCTGGTGGTGGTCGAGGTGCCCAGCACCGCGCCCACCATCGCCGAAGTCGAATCGACCACCAGCGCGCGGCCCAGCCGCGGCACCTTGCCTTCGGCGTCGAGCATGCCGGCGCGATGGGCGATGCCGATTAAGGTACCGGAGTTGTCGAACATATCGACGAACAGGAAGGCAAAAATGATGGTTATCAATCCGACATTGAATGCCCCGGCCAAATCGAGCTGCAGCAATACCGGCATGGGATTGGGCGGCATGGCGACGATGCCGTTCCATTTGCTCAGGCCCAGGAGGATCGCCGCCACCGTGACGGCCAGGATGCCAATCATGATGCCGCCGCGGACGTTGAGACGGTCCAGGCCGACCATCAGCACGAAGCCTAACGATGCCAGGATCACCGGCCATTTGGTCAAATCGCCGGCGGTCACCAAGGTGACCGGATGGTCGACCACGATGCCGGCTTGCTGCATAGCGATGATGCCCAGGAACAAGCCGATGCCGGCGGAGATCGCCATCTTCAAGGAACGCGGGATGGCGTTGATGATGTATTCCCGCACCGGCAGCACGCTGAGGATCAGGAAGATGGCACCAGAGATGAACACCGCGCCCAACGCGACTTGCCAGCTGTAATGCATCTGGCCCACGACGGTGAAGGCGAAGTAGGCGTTCAGGCCCATGCCCGGCGCCAAGGCGATCGGGTAGTTGGCGAACACGCCCATGAAGATGCTGCCGAATGCCGCCGCCAGGCAGGTAGCGACGAACACTGCGTCCTGGTCCATGCCGGCGGCTTTCAGGATCGCGGGATTGACGAAGGCGATATAGGCCATCGTCAAGAAAGTGGTGATGCCGGCCAGGATCTCGATCCGGACCGTGGTGTTGTTCTCAGGCAGTTTGAAGAGTTGTGCGAGCATGGTCCCCCCCAATTCGCAGTTGGCGCCCGCGCTGCTTATGTCCCCAAAGCGTCGGGCATGACGATTGTGCGGCCGGCAGCCTGTGGAAAGCCAGTGCCGCGCTAAAAAACGAGCAAGTTTGCCTTTAGCGGCGGGCTTGCCTACATTCGGCCGGATTTCCCGCCCAAACCATCAAAACTCCTTTGGCAAACGGTTTCCCAGCCCATGCGTCTGAGCCAATATTTTCTGCCCACCCTGAAAGAAAACCCGTCCGAGGCGCAGATCGTCTCGCACCGGCTGATGCTGCGCGCCGGCATGGTGCGGCAGGCTTCGGCCGGCATCTATTCGTGGCTGCCGCTGGGTTTCCGCGTGTTGCAAAAGGTCGAGCAGATCGTGCGCGAGGAGCAGGACCGCGCCGGCGCCCAGGAAGTGCTGATGCCGACCATCCAATCGGCCGACCTGTGGCGCGAGAGCGGCCGCTACGACGATTACGGCCAGGAGATGCTGCGCATCAAGGATCGGCACGAGCGCGACATGCTCTACGGGCCGACCAATGAAGAGCTAATCACCACCATCGTGCGCGACAACGTCAAGACCTATCGCGACTTGCCCAAAAATCTCCACCACATCCAATGGAAGGTCCGCGACGAAGTGCGGCCGCGCTTCGGCGTCATGCGGGGCCGCGAATTTCTGATGAAAGACAACTATTCCTTCGACCTGGATCGCGACGGCGCGGTGCATTCCTATAACAAGATGTTTGTCGCTTACCTGCGCACCTTCGCCCGCATGGGCTTGAAGGCGATCCCGATGCGCGCCGAGACCGGCCCGATCGGCGGCGACCTCAGTCACGAATTCATCATCCTGGCCGAAACCGGCGAGAGCCAGGTGTTCTGCCATAAGGACTTCCTAGATTTCGACGTGCTGTCGCTCCAGACCGATTACGATGACCGCGCCGGCGTCAAAAAAGTGGTCGATCACTGGACCAGCCTCTACGCCGCGACCGACGAGAAGCACGACGAGTCCGCCTGGGCCCAGGTGCCGGCCGAGCAGCAGGTGAGCGCGCGGGGCATCGAGATTGGCCACATCTTCTACTTCGGCACCAAGTACAGCGCCGCCATGGGGCTGCAGGTGGCCGGGCAGGACGGCAAGATGGTGGTGCCCGAGATGGGCAGCTACGGCATCGGCGTCTCCCGCCTGGTCGGCGCCATCAT
>JBBSNV010000096.1:0-7257 GCA_038260375.1 Reyranellales bacterium | reverse complement strand
TCCACCGCGACATCAAGCCGTCCAACATCATCATCCGGCCCGACGGCGCGCCGGTGCTGATCGATTTCGGCGCCGCGCGCCAAGCAGTCGGCCGCCGCTCGCGCAACATCACCAGCATCGTCACGCCAGGTTACGCGCCGCTCGAGCAATACACGGTCGAAGGCAATCAGGGGCCGTGGACCGACATCTACGCCACCGGGGCGGTGTTGTACCAGATCCTCACCGGCAAGCCGCCGCCGGATGCCACCTCGCGCGCGCGCAACGATCCGTACAAGCCATTGGGGCTGGACACAGCCAGCCCCTATTCGCAGCAGTTGCGCGATGCGGTCGATTGGGCGCTGCGCTTCGACGAAATAGACCGGCCACAGACCATCGCCCAGTGGCGCGACGCGCTGTCCGGAGCCATTGCCGTTCCCCCGTTCAGCGTCAACGATCAGATCACGCGCTTGGTCTCGTCCGACCGCCAGACTATGGCCAATCCGTCCCACAGCGCGGCCGCGTCGCCCTCGGGCACGCCCGCGCCCGCCGTGTCGAGCGCAGCTCCCGTGAGCGGAACCCCGACCCTACGGCCGTCCGGCGCCCCCAGCGGCCCTAGCGCGCCCATCCCAACCAACAACGGCCGTCATTCGGTGCTCGACAATGCAGCACCTGGGGCGGTCGCGGCTGCGGTCTCGGGATCTTCCGGCGCCGGCCCGACCCAGACATCACCGCCCTCGACGGGTGGCAGATCCTATCGCACCGCGATTATCGCCACCGCCGCCGGGCTGGTGTTTTTGGTCATCGTCGGCGCTGCTTTGTATGTGTCACTCAAACCCGTCGCCGACGTTAAGCCCATCGGCCAGGTCGACGACGTCAACAAGAAGCTGGCCGACCTGCAAAAGAAAATCGCCGAGCAGGCTAAAAAAGACGCCGACGACGCGCAAAAGAAGAAAGACGCCGACGACGCGCAGAAGAAGATCGACGAGGCCAAGAAGGCGGCCGACGGCCAGCAGAAGAAAAACGCCGACGATCAGCAAAAAAAGGACGCCGACAATTCGCAAAAGAAGGCGGCCGAGAAGAGCATCGGTTCGGCCGCCAGGCTCGACAAGTCCAACAACGACAAGAGCGTTCCCGACGATCCCAGCTTCAACGACGACAGCAATAAAAACGGCAAGAGTTTCGCGCCGGCCGATACCAGCACCGGTGCCGCCACGCAGGCGCGCGATGCCGCGGTCGAGGCCAAGCGCGTTTCCGCCGATGCACGGCAGGCGGCGGTTACGGCGCGCGACAGGGCGCGCATTGCCCGCGACCAGACGGCGCCTGCGGCGCGCAAGGCCGCCGCCGCTTCCGGGCCGGCGCAGAAGTTGGATTCGGCCTCCACTTACACCGGCGCGATCGTTAACGGGCAGCGCCAGGGCCTGGGTGTATTGGTCAAGAGCAACGGCTATCGCTACGAAGGGCAGTGGCAGGCGAACGACGCCAACGGTCTGGGCGTGTCGCGCGAAGCCAACGGCGATCACTATGAAGGCGAATGGCGCAACGGCGAGCGCGACGGCCGCGGCGTGTATGGCTGGACGTCGGGGCAAAAATTCGAAGGCGAGTACGCCAATGGCGTGCGCAACGGCCTGGGCGTGTTGACCCATGCCGACGGCGAGCACCAGGAAATTCGCTGGCGCGACGGCAAGGCGACCGGCCCCGGCGTTCTGGTATTCGCCAGCCGCGAACGCTACGAAGGCGAATTCGACGACGGCAAGTTCAATGGCCACGGAGTCTATACCTGGACCGACGGCCAGCGCTTCGAAGGCAGCTATCAGAACGACAAGCGCCACGGCTACGGCATTCTGTATCTCAACGACGGATCGCGCCAATCGGGCTTCTGGGACGGCACCACCCTGACCAAGCCCGACTGAGCGGTCGCATTTTCGCCATAGGCGGGTGGCAGTGAAAGGGCTGCCCTTCGCCCCTTGAACGCCATTACGACGCGGCCGTCTGATTCTGGCGTCTGATCCTGGCGCGTCAGGCCAATCCCGCTATCCCGGCATTACCTCAATTCGTTCAATCATGACCGAAAACGCGGACGACTTCTCCCAAGCGCTGCCGGCCAATCACCAATTGGGCGATTATCGAGTCGTGCGCGTGCTGGGCCATGGCGGCTTTGGCATCACCTATCTGGCGTTCGATCCGGCGCTGCATAAGGAGGTCGCGATCAAGGAATACCTGCCGGCTGAAGTGGCACTGCGCCGCGACGGCGGACAGGTCGGCGCCCGTTCGCGCGGCGCTGAGGAGGACTTCCGCTGGGGCCTGGAGCGATTCGTCGACGAAGCGCGCACCTTGGCGCGCTTCCGTCATCCCAGTCTGGTGCCGGTGCTGCGCTTCTTCGAAGCCAGCGGCACTGCCTACATGGTGATGGAATACGAGCGCGGCGAAAGCCTGGCGCAGCATCTGCGCCGCCGCACCGAACCGTTTGGCGAGGACGAACTGCGCCGCGTGCTCGAGCCGCTGCTCGACGGCCTGCAAGTGGTGCATGATGCGGGTTTTTTGCATCGCGACATCAAGCCGGCCAACATCATCGTCGATGGCGGCGTGCCGGTGCTGATCGACTTCGGCGCTGCGCGCCAGGCATTGGGTGGGCGCAGCCGCACCCTGACCAACATCGTCACGCCGCGCTACGCGCCGATCGAGCAGTACAGCCTCGACCAGCGCCAGGGCCCGTGGTCCGATATTTACGGCCTGGCGGCGGTGGCGCATACCGCCTTGGTCGGCGAGCCGCCGCCCGATGCCGTATCGCGCGTGCCGCAGGACAATTTCCACCGTCTGGCGCAGCGCGGCGTGGCCGATTGTTCCAATGGCTTTTTGGCCGCGATCGATTGGGGCCTCGAAGTGTTCGCCGCCGACCGGCCGCAAACCATCGGCCAATGGCGCGAGGCTTTGACCGGCAAGCGCGCCGCGCCGTTGCCGGCACAAATCCAGACCCGGCCGATGCGGGACGGCCAGGAACCGACCCTGCGGCTCGACGCCGCCACGGTGGTGGCGCCGCCCTTGGGCGCTCCCTCTTTGATGGCCGACGACAAGCCCTTGGGCGTAGTGTCCGAACAGCTCGATCCGCAGCGCCGGCGTCGTCGGCTGGGCGCGTGGCTCGCGATCGGCGCCATCGTGATCGTCGCCGGCGCGGGCGGCGGCCGTTTGCTCTTGTCCGCCCGCCCGCCCCAGCGCACCGATCAAGCTGCGGTGCCGCCGCCGGCACCGGCTCCAAGTCCAGCGCCCAGCCCAACCCCAGCGCCTGTTCCCGCGCCTGTTCCTGTGCCGGCACCCAATCCGGCGCCTGCTCCTGCGCCGCGTCCAGCGCCCGTCCCCGCGCCGCGGTCCAGCCCTGCGCCGGCGCCGGCCGCTTCGGCTGCGCCTGGCACGACGCCTCCTGGGCCGGCGGCCAATTCGTCGCTGCAAACCCAGCAAGTGGCGATAACCGCCGAACAGAAATCCGAAGGTGCGCTGGCGCTCGCCGACAACGCTCGTACCTTGGCCAGCGAGGCGCGCGAGGCCGCCAGCCAAGCACGATTCAAGGCAGCCGAGGCGGCCTCTTCGACCTCGATCGCGCTCGCTACCATGGATCTAGCCGATGGCAGCCGCTACGCCGGCGAACTCGACGGCGGACGGCGCCAGGGTCTAGGCGCTATGCAATTTGCCGATGGCCGCCGCTATGCCGGGCAATGGAAGGACGATGTCGCCGACGGCCGCGGCGTGGCGGAATGGCCCGACGGAAGACGCTACGAGGGCGAATGGCGCAACGGCCGACGCCAGGGCGTGGGAGGCATGACCTGGCCCGACGGCCGGCGCTACGATGGGGAATGGCGCGACGACCGCGCTGTCGGGTTGGGCGTGGGCCGGCAAAACGACAGCGAGATGTCGGGTGAGTGGCGGGACAACGGGCTGAATGGCTATGGCGCGGCCAAGTGGGCCGATGGTCGGCGCTATCTGGGCGAATGGAGCGACGGGCATCTATCGGGCCGCGGCACCATGATCCTGCCCGGCGGCAAGCGCCAAAGCGGCGTGTGGCAAAACGATACATTGAACAAGGCCGATTGAGTCTGCGGTAAGCAAAGCCCAGCGTCGCCACGCTTTTTGCCGCGTCGGGTCGCAAGCTAGGCTGGATTCGCGCGGCGCGATCCGGCATCGTCAGAACCGATCATGGTTCAAATCGTTCTCTCCATATTGGCGGTTACCGTTGTGCTCGGGCTGGCCAGCATGTTGCTGCCGCTCGCCGCCCGGCTGCGCGTGCCACATACGGTGCTGCTGGCCGCCCTGGGCATCGCGCTGGGCGTAGCCGTCGTGCTGATGGTCGATCCCAAGCGCTACGGCCTGGTCGGCGACCTGATGGTCGGCTTGCGCGAGTTGGGTTTCACCGCCGAAGCGTTCCTGTTCGTGTTCCTGCCGCCGCTGCTGTTCACCGCCGGCCTCAATATCGACGTGCGCCGCCTGGTGGACGAACTGGCCGCGGTCATTCTGCTGGCCGTGGTGGCGGTGTTGGTGTGTATCGCCGTGGTCGGCGCCGCTTTGCATTGGATCAGCGGCTTCGACGCGGTCGCCTGCTTCCTGCTGGGCGCGATCATTTCGACCACCGATCCGGCCGCGGTGATCGGCATCTTCCGCGATATTGGAGCGCCGCGCCGCTTATCGATCCTGGTCGAGGGCGAATCGCTGCTCAACGACGCCGCCGCCATCGCGGTGTTCGCCTTGCTGGTCGACATCATCACCGGCAAGACGGCGGAGATGGACAATGTCGAAGCGATTCTCACCTTCCTGCGCGAGTTTTTCGGCGGGCTGGTGGTGGGTTTCCTGCTGGGCCGTTTTTTCGTTTGGCTGTTGACTTTGCTGGGCGGCTCCCATGTCGGCCACGTCACCATCACTGTGTGCTTGGCCTATATCGCCTTCATCGTCGGCGGTCAGTACCTGCATGTCTCGGGCGTGGTGGCGGTGGTGGCCTCGGCGCTGACCGTGGCGGCTTACGGGCCGACCCGCGTCTCGCCCGGCGCCTGGCGCAGCCTGTTGAAGTCCTGGCACCAGCTCGAGTTCTGGGCCAACTCGCTGATTTTCGTTCTCGCCGCCATGCTCGCGGCCCAAGTGGTCAAGGACCTGGACGGCCGCGACTTGATGATGCTGGGCGTGGTGCTGGTGGCGGCTTTCGCCGCGCGCGGATTGGTGCTGTTCGGCTTCCTGCCGGGCTTGTCGGCCATGCATTTGGTGGCGCCGGTCAGCGGGCCTTACAAAGCGGTCATCGTTTGGGGCGGTTTGCGCGGCGCGGTCACCGTGGTGCTGGCGCTGGTCGCGATCGGCACGCCCGGCATGCCCGAAGATGCGCGCCATTTGATCGTCGTGCTGGCCACGTTGTTCGTGATGTTCACCCTGTTCGTCAACGGCACCACCTTGCGCCTGTTGATGCGGGTGTTCGGCTTGAACAAGCTCAGCGCTACCGAAGTCGCGTTGCGCGATCGCGCCATGGTGCTGTCGCGCACGCATATTGCGGTCCAAGTCAAAGCTGTGGCGCGCACCTATGGTTTGGAAACCGCACTGCCCAAAATCCTGCCCGGTTTGGAAGAAACAACGGGTGAAGAGGGGCAGGCACAGATCGGCGTGGAGGAGGCCACGCAGGTAGGCTTGCTCACTTTGGCATCGCGCGAACGGGAGCTTTACTTGCGCCATTTCGAAGAGCGCGTGGTGTCGCGCCGCATGGTGGCACGCTTGGTGGCGGCGGCCGAGCGGCTGGCCGACATGGTCAAGACCCGGGGCGCGGCCGGGTACGCTGAAGGCACCAAGCGCTTTGCCGAACGCAATCTTTCGCTACGCCTGGCGCTGCAGCTCAACCGGCGCTTGGGCATTGAGCGGCCCTTGTCGCTGCAACTGGCCGACCATTGCGAGATGCTGCTGACCGGGCAATTGGTGCTGGGCGAGTTGGCGCATTTCAATCGCCAACAGCTCAACCCGCTGCTGGGCAATGTCGTCGGGATGACCCTGGCCACCATGCTGGACAAGCGGCGCGAATCGATCGACGGATCCTTGGCAGCGCTGTCGCTGCAATATGGCGGCTATGCCGACAAGATGCGGGTGCAGTACCTCACTCGCGCCGCTTTGCGTTTTGAAGGCGCCGAATACGATCGCCAACTGAGCGAAGGCATTATCAGCCACGAGGTTTACGACGACCTCGACCGCCAGCTGGCGCAACGCCGCGCCGTGGCCTCGCAGCGTCCGCCGCTCGATCTGGGCCTCGAGCTGCGCGACATGATCGCCGGCGTGCCGATGTTCCGCGATCTGGACAACGAGGGCGCTGCGCTGCTCAACCGTCTGCTGCGTCCGTTGATGGCGCTGCCGGGCGAGGAGATCGTTACCAAGGGCGCGCGCGGGCGAGAGATGTATTTCATCGCTTCCGGCGCGGTCGACGTGATGGTGGGTGTCGGCGTGGTGCGCCTGGATGCCGGCAATTTCTTCGGCGAGTTGGCGTTGCTGGCCGACCGGCCGCGCACCGCCGACGTGGTGGCGGTGGGGTATTGCCACTTGCTGGAATTGAGCCGCTCCGATTTGCGGCGCATTTTGCGCGCCTATCCCGCGATGCAGGCGGAAATCGAGAAGGTCGCCGCCGAACGGCTTTCCACTCACGACAACAGCCGGGACTGAAATCGCTATTGCCGCCCACGCGGTATCAAACGACGCGGTAATCAAAGCCAGGCGCCGTTAGCGCGCTCGTGTCTTTCCCGCCACAGTCGCGCGACTTTGCTGCAACAGGCGCAGTTATATACATCCGCCGCCTTCTGCCGTGCCTAAATATCCCTATGATCGGAACACACGGGTGCGCGTCCGACGTAAGGGTTGTGCCGGCAAAGCGATTGGCTTTAGCAGGCGCGCGGCTACTCGCAAGGTATTGGTAATGCAGGCGATATTTAAGTTTACGCGTATTTTAGCCATCGCCGGGCTGGCGCTGGTCGCGAGCTTGGCGTTGGCTCAGCCCGCCGCCGCCGATTTGGCCCAGCGCATCAAATTCATGGTTGCCGCCGACGGGCCGCCGCGCACGATCGATGCCGAGCAACTCGACATCGCCGCGCTCAAGCGCTTTTACGAGCCGCGCGACTTTGCTCCAGCGTGGATCGCGGGCGATGTCGTGCTGGATCGCGACGCTTTGCTGGCGGCGGTCGAGCAGGCCGACATGCATGGGCTCGATCCGGCCGACTACCATCTGACGGCGCTGCGCGCGCGTAGCGGCTCGAAGGACGAGATGCTGCAGGCCGAATA
>JBBSNV010000095.1:0-7275 GCA_038260375.1 Reyranellales bacterium | reverse complement strand
AGTGCGCGAGGTGGAGGAATTTTTCGCGCCGGGGCAGAAGGGCTCCTCGGCCATGCCGCATAAGCGCAACCCGGTGCTGACCGAAAATCTGACCGGCTTGGCGCGGCTGGTGCGTTCGGCCGTGATGCCGGCATTGGAAAACGTGGCGCTGTGGCACGAGCGCGATATCTCGCACTCCTCGGTCGAGCGTGGCATCGGACCCGATGCCACCGTGACGTTGGACTTCGCGCTCAACCGCATGGCCGACGTGGTCGAGAAGATGATGGTTTATCCCAAGGCCATGCAGCGCAATCTCGACCTGTTGGGCGGCTTGGTGTTCTCGCAGCGCGTGTTGCTGGCGCTGACCCAGACCGGCATGAGCCGCGAGGCTGCCTATTCAGCCGTGCAGCGCAACGCCATGGAAGTGTGGAACGGCAACGGTGCGTTCCTCAATCTGCTCAAGGCCGATAAAGAGATCAGCGAGTTCATGTCCAACGACGAGTTGGCTGGGCTGTTCGACATGGGCTATCACACCAAGCAGGTCGATACGATCTTCCAGCGCGTGTTTGGCTAGTAGCCATAAGCGGCACAAACAAAAAGGGCGCCCGTGGATTTCCGGGGCGCCCTTTTCGATTCCGTAACTGAGACTATTTCTTGTTGGCGTAAGAGAAATTCTCCGCCGCGAACGACCAGTTGACCAGCTTGTCGAGCCAAGCGGCGATGTAATCGGGCCGCTTGTTCTTGTAGTCGAGATAATAGGCGTGTTCCCACACGTCGATGGTGACCAGCGGCACCACATTGTGCACGATCGGCGTGTCGGCATTGCCGGTCGGCATGATCTTCAGCTTGCCGCCGTCGGCCACCAGCCAAGCCCAGCCGCTGCCGAATTGGCCGGCCGCCGCTTTGCTGAACTTCTCTTTGAATTGATCGAAGCCGCCGAAATCCTTTTCGATCGCCGCCTTCAGCGCGGCTTGCGGCTGACCGCCGCCGCCCGGCGTCATGCTGTGCCAATAGAAGCTGTGGTTCCACGCTTGGGCCGAATTGTTGAACAGGCCCGGATTGCTCTTGTCGCCGGCGGCTTGCTTTACGATTTCGAGCAAGGTCTTGCCCTGCAGACCCTTTTCTTCGACCAGCTTGTTGGTCTTGTCGATATAGGCCTTGTGATGGGCACCGTGATGGACGCGCAAAGTATCCGACGAGATCGTCGGCGCCAACGCGCCTTCGTCGTAAGGCAGCGGCGGCAAGGTAAACGGCGCGGTGGCGCGATCTTCGAACGGCGACCAGATGGTCGATGACTTGGTTGCAGCCATGGCTGGCATAACGCACCTCGCTTTTTTCGGATGAATGGAAGCGGCGGGGAGTCGCACCGTCCCGCCGCTGCCAGATCAACGCGTGGAAAAGCGAAGGGGTCCGAACGGCGTAGAGCGGATTGACGCCGGCTCTAGGGCTTGCCGGCTTTCAGTTCGGTTGCCGCTTCGTCGCCCAATTGGTGCAGCTTGCGGCGCACGGCTTCGGCGTCGACGCCCTTGCTCTGCAGATCGGCCGCGACTTTGCCGACGATGTCGTCCTCGCCCGGCTTTTCGAAATCCGAGGCAATGACTTCCTTGGCGTAGGCATCGGCGTCGGCGCCGCTTTTGCCCAGCTGCGCCGCGGCCCACAGGCCCAGCAGCTTGTTACGGCGCACGGTGATCTTGAAATTCAGTTCCTGATCGTGGCTGTACTTGGCTTCGAAGCCCTTTTCCCGCTCGTCGAAGGTAGGCATGATCGATTTCCCCGGATGACCAATAAGATGCGCCTTTTATATAGCAACGCTCGGCCAACTTGCCACTGCCCGATATGCCGAGCCTGAGCGAAATCAACGCCAGCACGCCGGCGCAATTGGTGGCGTGGCTGGGCGGCATTTTCGAGCGCTCGCCGTGGGTGGCTGAGGCGGTGGCCGAGCAGGTGGACGCGGCGCGGCCGTTTGCCACAGCAGCGGCGTTGCATAGCGCCATGGTCGATGTGGTCCAACGCGCGCCGCACGAGCGGCAGCTGGCATTGCTACAAGCCCATCCCGATCTGGCCGGCAAGGAGGCCAAAGCCGGCACGCTAACGGCGGAGTCGAGCGCCGAGCAAAAATGCGCCGCGCTGGATCGGCTGTCGCGCCAGGAGATGGCGACCATCGAACGCAGCAACGCGGCCTATCGCACGCGGTTCGGTTTTCCCTTCATCGTCTGCGTGCACAATCACGACAAGGCGGGCATCTTTCAAGCTTTCGAGCGGCGCTTGGCCAATCCGCCCGAACAAGAATTCGCCACCGCGCTGAACGAAGTTTACGAAATCGCCCGGCTACGGTTGGAAAAGCTGGTGGCATGAGCGAATTGATCCTGCATCATTACGACATCTCCTCGTTCTCGGAAAAAATCCGCCTGGTGTTCGGCCTGAAGGGGTTGGCGTGGCGCTCGGTGATCATTCCGGCGATCAGTCCCAAACCCGATCTGGTGCCGCTGACCGGCGGCTATCGCCGCACGCCGGTGCTGCAGATCGGCGCCGACATCTATTGCGACACGAAATTGATCGCGACGGAATTGGAGCGAAGGTATCGGGCCCCAAGCCTATTTCCTAACAGCCAACATGGATTGACTTGGGCGCTGGGCAGTTGGGCCGAGGATCAATTCTTCTGGCCGATCGCGCGCTATATCAGCGGCATCAATGCCGATATCATGGAAGACGGCTTCCACCGCGACCGTGCCGCGATGCGCGGCAAGCCGGCACCCGATGCGGCACGGCTGCAGCGCGATGCGCAGACCCGGCTGCCGATCATGCGCCAGCAATTCGGCTGGATCGAAGACATGTTCGGCGACGGACGGAAGTTCATCACCGGCGCGGCGCCAGCGCTGCTCGACTTCACGCTCTATCACGGCTTTTGGTTTCTCGATGCCTTGCCGCGCAAAGGCGGCGCCATCGTCGGCGAGTTTCCCAAGGTGAAAGCCTGGACCGAGCGCATCAAAGCGATCGGTCATGGCCTGCGCCGCGAAATGCCGGCCGCCGAAGCGCTGCGGATCGCGCACGACGCCACGCCAGAAGCGCCCGCGTCAGCCCAGCCGATGCAAGGCGATCCGGCGCTGGGCAGCAAAGTGGCGATCAGGCCTGAGGATTACGGCGTGGAATGGGTCGAGGGCGAACTCGTGTTCGCCGATACCGAGCAGCTCGCGATCAAGCGCCAGGATGGGAAAGTGGGCGACGCGATCGTCCACTTCCCGCGCTCGCGCTACATCGTAAAGCCGATTTAAGCCCTAGCTCGCCGCCGGCATTTTGCCCGCTTTGCGCCGCTTGGCGTTGATCTCTTTGAGATAGGCGATGCCTTCGTCGGCAATGGCGTCGCCCACCATGGTGTCGCCTTCGCGCTTGAGCTCGTCCATGTCGACCCAGATGGCGTAAAGCGGCTTGGTGCGGTCGGTGATGATGCCGGCATGCAGCAAGGTCTTGATCAGCACGCGGAAGATGTTGGTGCTCTCGGTCATCTGCTCGCGGCGCTTGGCATCGGTGAAGGCCTCGCGCATCGAATCGCGCACCCATTGCCAGTCCAAACCAAACTGCGCGTAGATCTCCTTTTTCTGCTCGGCGTTGATCAGGTTGAACAGCAGCACCTGGAACACCTGCGCCGCCCAATCCTCGACCTTGTTGTGTTCCTCCGGCGTCAGATTGGGCATGGTCTTTTGCGCCCAGATGCGGCCGAAGCGATGATGGAATGCTTCGTCGGTCATCACCAGTTGTGTCAGCTTGACCAGCACTGGATCGCGCGCCTTGCTGTGGAAAGTGGCGAAGGCGCCCATCGCCAGGCCCTCGATCAGCATCTGCATGCCGACCAATTTCTTGTAGACCTCGTGCGAGGCAACCAACTCGCCCAGCATGTTGCCCAAGGTCGGACCGACCGCCAGCGGCGCGCCCCAACGGGTTTCGATATAGCGCGAGAAGCCCGCAACGTGACGCGCCTCTTCGCGCGCCTGGTTGGCGGCGTATTTCTGGGCGCCGGGATCGCGCAGGATGTGACACAGGCTGGCCGAGAGCGACAGCGCGCCCTGCTCGCCATGCAGGATGCTCGATAGCGACCAATGCACGTTGGCGTTGGTCAGCGCGATCTTTTGACCCTCATCGAGCTTGTCGCCGACGGCGCAACGCAATTCGCCGATCATCTCGAACGGCAGCAGCGGCTCGTTCTTCAGATCGAACGGCTGGCTGAAATCGATATAGGCCGGATCGTAGGGATCCCAGAAATGGTCATGGGTGGCGGCGATGATCTTGTCGAAGGCCGGCGAGCGCTTGCCGTAGCGCGGCACCTCGATCATCGCGGCGAAATCGTCCGGTTCGACCGCGTCGTAGGCCGGATCGTAGGTGATTTGGTTCGCCATCGTCGTCTCCTGCTCAGCCCGTCTTGCTCTGGCCAAGCCTGAAAGTGGCGCGCCGGGGCGCTAATAACCATCGCTCATTCCGATATATGACTTATACGTCATCTTTTGCGCAAAGGTTTCCAAAACTGGCGCAAAATCGGCATAAAGCGTTGGAATTGCGGGAAAGTGTGGATGACTGGCACAGCCTGATTGCGACGCTGTTGCACAGGCGCTATAAGCGCCCTCACTATCGCCTTGCCGCTGTTTTTCGACGCTTACCGCACCCCGTTCCGCGCCGCAGCGTGCCAGACTAGGGAATCCGCCATGAGCCGTCGGCGCCGCCTTTACGAGGGAAAAGCCAAGATCCTGTTCGAGGGCCCGGAGCCGGGCACCATCGTGCAGTATTTCAAGGACGACGCGACCGCCTTCAACAACCAAAAGAAGGGCACGATCACCGGCAAGGGCGTGATCAACAATCGCATCTCCGAATATTTGATGATGCGGCTGGCCGAGATCGGCATTCCGACCCATTTCATCCGCCGCCTCAACATGCGCGAGCAGTTGGTGCGCGAGGTCGAGATCATTCCGCTGGAAGTGGTGGTGCGCAACGTCGCCGCCGGCTCCTTGGCGACACGCTTCGGCATCGCCGAAGGCACCGCGCTGCCCCGCTCCGTGGTCGAGTTCTATTACAAGAACGACGGCCTGAACGACCCGATGGTCAGCGAAGAGCACATCACGGCGTTCGGCTGGGCCTCGCCACAGGACATCGACGACATCATGGCGCTGGCGTTGCGCGTCAACGACTTCCTGGTCGGCTTGTTCCTGGGCATCGGCATCAGGCTGATCGATTTCAAGATCGAGTTCGGCCGGCTCTACGAAGAAGAGATGATGCGCATCGTGCTGGCCGACGAGATCAGCCCCGATTCGTGCCGGCTGTGGGATGCCAAGACCAACGAGAAAATGGACAAGGACCGCTTCCGCCGCGACATGGGCAAGGTCGAAGAGGCCTACCAGGAAGTGGCGCGGCGCCTGGGTATCTTGCTGGAAGGCGGGCCGGGCGACGTGCGCGGCCCGACTGCCGTTCAATAGCGGAGAGAACGATGAAGGCTCGAATCCACGTCACCTTGAAGAACGGCGTGCTCGACCCGCAGGGCAAGGCGATCGGCCATGCCCTGGAGCGATTGGGCTTCGGCGGCGTGAACGACGTGCGCCAAGGCAAGTTCATCGAGCTGGAATTGAAGGAAAGCGACCCCGCCAAGGCCAAGAGCGAAGTGGACAGCATGTGCCGCAAGCTTCTGGCCAATACGGTGATCGAGAATTATTCGATCGAATTGGTGAAGTGAGTTTCGCTTCGGCTTAGGGAGTTGGCCGTGCAAGCCGCAGTAGTGGTGTTCCCCGGATCCAATCGCGAACGCGATGTCGCGATCGCCCTCGAACGCAGCATGGGCAACGCGCCAATCATGCATTGGCATGGCGATGTCGATCTGCCCAAGGTCGACCTGATCGTGGTGCCGGGCGGCTTTTCTTACGGCGATTATCTGCGCTCGGGCGCCATGGCGGCACATTCGCCGGTGATGCGCGAAGTCAAAGCGCGGGCGGAAAAAGGCGTGCCGGTGCTGGGCGTGTGCAACGGCTTCCAGATCCTCACCGAAGCTGGAATGCTGCCGGGCGCGTTGATGCGCAACGCCCATCTGCGTTTCAACTGCAAAGACGTCAATCTGCGGGTCGAGACCAGCCAGAGCCTGTTCACCGCTGGCCTGCAGCAAGGCCAAGTGGTGACGTTCCTGGTGGCGCATGCCGACGGCAATTACTTCGCCGACGACGACACCATGAAGCGGCTGCAGGATCGCGACCAGGTGGCGTTCCGCTATTGCAGCGCCGATGGCGGGCTGACGACCGACTCAAACCCCAACGGCTCGCGCGATGCCATCGCCGGCGTGTTCAACGACACCAAGACCGTGCTGGGGCTGATGCCGCATCCGGAGAACCGGATCGATCCTACGATCGGCGGCACCGACGGCAATTACTTCTTCGACGGGCTGGTCAAAGCCCTCTCTTAAGCGTGCAAGGATTTACGTGAGCGCCCAGACCGCACCGAGCCACGGCCGCAACGAGCCAAAAATCACCGCTGAACTCGTGGCCGAGCACGGTCTGTCGCCGGAAGAATACAGCCGCGTCCTGCACATCATGGGCCGCGAGCCCAACATCACCGAGCTCGGCATATTCTCGGCGATGTGGAGCGAGCATTGCTCCTACAAATCATCGAAAGTGTGGCTGAAGAAGCTGCCGACCGAAGCGCCTTGGGTGATCCAGGGGCCGGGCGAAAACGCCGGCGTGATCGATATCGGCGACGGGCTGGCTTGTATCTTCAAGATGGAAAGCCACAACCACCCCTCCTACATCGAGCCCTATCAAGGTGCCGCGACCGGCGTCGGCGGCATCTTGCGCGACGTGTTCACCATGGGCGCGCGGCCGATCGCCAATTTGAACGCGCTGCGCTTTGGCGATCCATCGCATCCTAAGACGCGACATCTGGTGCAGGGTGTGGTGGCCGGCATCGGTGGCTACGGCAACTGCATCGGCGTGCCAACGGTGGGCGGCGAGACCAATTTCCACCGCGCCTATAACGAGAACATTCTGGTCAACGCCATGACGGTGGGCATCGCACCGACCGACCGCATCTTCTATTCGGCCGCTGCTGGCGTTGGTAACCCCGTCGTCTATGTCGGGTCCAAAACGGGGCGCGACGGCATCCACGGCGCCACCATGTCTTCAGCCGAGTTCAGCGAGGACAGCGAATCCAAACGCCCCACGGTGCAAGTGGGCGATCCGTTCACCGACAAGCTGCTGCTCGAAGCCTGCCTGGAATTGATGGCCACCGATGCGATTGTGGCGATCCAAGACATGGGCGCGGCCGGCCTGACTT
>JBBSNV010000094.1:0-7341 GCA_038260375.1 Reyranellales bacterium | reverse complement strand
GCCCGACCGAACTGGGCCTGTTGGCGTTGGCGACGTTGGCGCAGCCCGATCCTGTCGCCAATTTCCTGAAACGCACGCGCGGACGCTTGGGCGCGGACCATAAACTTGACTATTGATCTGCGGGCGGCGCTGCGGCGCATCCGGCCGGAGCGGCATCGCGCGCAACTCGACCTGCGGCCGGCACGCGACCTGGTCGCCGCATCGGATTTTCCGGCGGGTGGTCGGGCGGCGCTGCTGCTCGATACCAATATTTACATTCGCTCGGCGGGGGGCAGTTTGCCTGCTGGTGTCGCCGACATGTTGGATCGAGGATTGCTGTTCCATTGCGCCGTCTGCGTGGCCGAGCTTACCACCGGCGTCGCCAATTTCGATCCCGGCCGCTCGAATTGGCGTGCCGTGCGCGACCACTACACTGGCCTGATCGACGCCCTGCCGGCAACGCGACTCCTGACGCCGGATCCGCAAATCTGGGCCGAAGCAGGACTGATTGCCGGCACCTTGGCACGCACGCAGAATTTCCAGCGCCATCAGCGCAAGGAATGCCTCAACGACGCGCTGATTTTTCTGACGGCAGCGAAAGCGGGATTGCCGGTGCTGACGACGAGCCGCGACGAGTTCGACTTGATTCAGCAATTGGCGCCAGCGGGTCGCTTCATCTATTTCTAAGATGGAAGCCGGCGTACATGCGCGGATATTCCCATGTAGTTGCGGCAATGCTTTTCGCATTCCACGAGGTCAAACAGAGTAAACGACTACAGTAAAGTAGTTTGCTCAGGCGGATAGGTAATATGGAGGCCTTCCACATGCGCGAAGGGCGTGAGCTTATGCATCCGGTAGCTGGTCTCCGATAAAATCTCGACCGCCGGCACGTCACGCACATTGAGCGCGTCGGCCACCAGAGACCGGTGGCACCGCCATGGCACCGCTTCGGCGCACATAATCGCAACGCATTTCTGGTGGCTCATCTTAATGAGCGCATCGAGCCCGTCCTGAAACTCTTTGGTTTGCATGTAGTCGGCGTAGCCACGAAAGCTTTTGTTACGCCATCCGGTATTGGGAGATTCCTTGCGGGTGTGCCGCAGGCCGCCCAGCGCCGGCATCGGCACATATTCAAGATGCGCGGCCGTCAGGCTGTCAGCCATGGCCGTGCCGTTGAATTGCGGATTGTGCCGCGACCGCGGCACCGTGCGGATGTCCGCGAGGCGTTCGACGCCATAGATTTTCAGCAAAGCGATAAAGCGCTCGATCGGCAACGTCGAATGACCGACTGTGAATATAGCGTTCTGCGGCCAATGCACGTCCTGCGGCGAAGGCAGCTTGCTCATGACGGCGGGGCCGAGCGGGCAGGTGGCCGTGCCAACAGCATCGGGCCGTACACAATTTCGAACAAACCGAATGCAGCGATCCAGCACACGCCCGATATGGCAAGAAAAGTCATCATGGCCTCTGGATGCCAAGAGGCACAGACTCGGGTAATTGCGGCGGTGTTGATGAGGAGAAAGATAGCGATTGTCGCACGATTAGCCGTCAGGTCGCGCCCGGTATGTCCGAGCGTCACACGGGGCATCACCGCGAGGATCATGGTGGCGACGGCGCCTGCGGTCAGTGCGTGAATCGCCGATGCGATTGGCACGCCGGCGCCGAGAATCGAAAGGCCGAGAAGCGCGGTGCCGATCGCCAACCAGGCATAGCCGACATGGAGAATGAACAGCAGCGGTTCGGCCCATGTCGAGAGCCCGGCCCAGCGGGCAAGCCGCCATGCGTTGACAATGGCGGCGATCATGAGGATGACGCCACTCCAAAGGAAATCGGGGAGCACAGCCCAGAGCAGGAGCCCTGCGCCAAGCGACGCGATCGCCGCTTTGTCAACGATGCCGTGGGCCGCCGGCAGACGGGCACCCTTGCGCTTGGCGAGCCAGTTGCGCGTGAAGCTGGGGATGATGCGTCCGCCTACCACCGAGATCAGCAGGAGCGGCGCCGCCATTCCGAGGCGCCAGCCCAGGCCGCTCGGCACGGCCAGACCGATGGACTCAAGATGCATAAGCAGGTCGGCCACGACAAAAACCAAAAGCGGCGCCGTCATCGGCAGATTGCGCCAGTTGCGGCGGACGATGATCTCACGGGCGGCCACGGCGAGGAGCGTAACGGGAAAGGACAAATCCGCCGCAATCGCCAGCCATGCGGGCAGGTCAGCCGAAATCAGGCAGGCGATGCGGCCCAGCAGCCAAAGCCCGGCGAGCAGAGCCAGCCCGGAACCTCGCACCGGCAGCCTTCCGGTCCAGTTCGGGATGGCCGTCAGCAGGAATCCCGCGACCGCCGCCATGACGAAACCGAACAGCATTTCGTGGATATGCCAGGCCAACGGATCGAAGCGGGTCGGCACCTGTATGTAGCCAAGGAACATGGCAAGCCAGACGGCGATGGCTACGATGGCCCAGCTCCCCGCTGCAAGAAACATCGGCCGGAATGCATAAGTGAGCACGGCGGGTTGCCGCGCGCGGCGGATTGGTTCTTCTTCGGTTACGCCAGTCATGTCTTTGCCCTCGAAGGCGTGATTGTTTCAAGGCCGATGGGAGCCTGCGACGCCAAGCCGGTGGACGATTCCTGACGGATGGCTCTCGGAACTTCCATAACTGTCCGCGTTCTCCCCGATCGTTGCAAGGTCGCAAGGGCGAACGGCGCGCTGTATCGAAACGCGCAGCGTGTAGTCGGTATAATTGGCAAGCCGCATTGCGGTTTCCTAAACGCAGACCGAGAAGGAGAGGCTGGGCCATCCGCATCGGCCGGGCTGCGCAAAACAGACCACGGTGCTCTAAGGAATGAGCGCCGTGACACAAAAAGCGCTATTGGATTTACGGGACGATTGCCAGCGCGGCCTGTCGCTGCGGAGCAGCCCTAAACGAATATAATGATAACGATCATGGCAATGACGATGAGAACAAGCCCCCCGAGAAGCATCGGCACCAACGTGCTGACGGAGTCGGACGACGACTCGCTATAACCCGACCGGATCTTTTGTTGATCGTCTTTGAGGTGGTTGACCATCGAAGTGTCCTTCTGAGCGGCCGCCGGCCGCTTGAGATCATTACCGGGTGGCGCGGCGGCGCTTTGGTCCTGCCGTTGCGACGGTTTGGACATTGTCGCTGCTGTAGCCGATGTTGGTTTGCCGGGCGAAATTGCCGTTGGCTAGGCGCGCTGCCACATTACGCCATTAATGCCATGTAAGCCTACAAAGAACTATTGTCCATGTATCTTTTTGCGACCGAACGCCACGGAGCGCGTCAAAACCAATCGTGTCCACAGGGACTGCCAATCTTGCAAAAGATGCAGCGAACGTTCACCTTTAGAGCGAGCCGTGGGAGCGTGTCGCACCTGCCGCGACCGAGGGAGCAGCGATGCGATTGACGAACTTCTCCGACTACGCGCTGCGCGTTCTGATGTACGCCGCCGCCCAGAACGACCGCCTGATCACTATCGAGGAGACGGCGGATGTCTACGGAATTTCGCGGTCCCATCTGATGAAGGTCGCCAACCAATTGACCCGTGCTGGCTATCTGAGGGCGGTGCGCGGCAGATCGGGAGGGCTCGCGCTCGCCAAACGTCCGAATCGGATCAAGCTTGGCGATGTCTTGCGCGCGACCGAACCGGACTTTTCGCTGGTCGAATGCTTCACGGCGGACAATCGTTGTGTCATCACGCCGCGGTGTCGGCTGCGCGGCGTGCTTAAAGAGGCGCTCGGAGCATTCAGAGGGACGCTTGATCGCTATACACTGGCCGATCTCATCCTCAGCCCGCAAGATTTTGGGGTCGAGCCCGCGGCGTAGGCGTGGTGCGCCATCGCGTCGCTGGCGAACATGCGTTCGTCCACCTCACCCGCGTCTGCCAAAAATTAAGGCCCTGCGTCGCTGAAGCTTCGCAGGGCATCCTGCTTTGAGGGAAAATCCTGCGGAGCGCGTGGCACGAAGCAGGATGGCGGAGAGGGCGGGATTGTGAAAATGCGCTAGGGCGCATTTTCATCCTCGCTGCGCTCGGACCGCTTCGCTAACGCTTGCGTCGGCGACGAGCTTCGCTCATCGCCCCGAACATGGGTTCGTCCACCTCCCCTCCGCGCCAATAGACAAGCCCCCGATGCGGGGGCTTCTCTATTGGCGGAGAGGGCGGGATTCGAACCCGCGATGGCTGTTACACCATGCACGCTTTCCAAGCGTGTGCCTTAAGCCACTCGGCCACCTCTCCAGGCGGGCGCAGACTAAACCAGCGCCCGCAGCTTTCAAATCGCACTTTCAAATCGTGCTTTCAATTCGTCCCGTCCGGCTATTCTTACCGGTTGTTGTCCATCTTCAGCGCCGCCAGGAAGGCCGATTGCGGGATCTCGACATTGCCGATCTGGCGCATGCGCTTCTTGCCCTTCTTCTGCTTGTCGAGCAGCTTGCGCTTGCGCGAAATATCGCCGCCATAGCATTTGGCCAGCACGTCCTTGCGCATCGGGCTGATGGTCTCGCGCGCAATCACCCGCCCGCCGATCGCCGCCTGGATCGCTATTTTGAACAACTGGCGCGGGATCAGTTCCTTGAGGCGCTCGCACAAAGCCCGGCCGCGGCTCTCGGCGTGGCTCTTATGCACGATGATCGACAGCGCATCGACGATCTCGTCGTTGACCAGGATGCTGACCTTGACCAAATCGCCTTCGGCATAGCCCTCGATGTCGTAGTCGAAGCTGGCGTAACCCTTGGTCGCCGATTTCAGCCGGTCGTAGAAATCGAACACCACTTCGTTGAGCGGCAGTTTGTAGATCAACATGGCGCGGCGGCCGGCGTAAGTCAGTTCGACCTGCACGCCGCGACGATCCTGGCACAGCGCTAGCACCGAGCCCAGATACTCGTCGGGCACGATGATGGTGGCGCGGATCCACGGCTCGTCGATCGTAGCGATGCGGCCGGGATCGGGCATGTCGGCTGGATTGTGCAGCTCGACCTTTTCGCCGCTGGTCAGCGCGATCTTGTAGATCACCGACGGAGCGGTGGTCACCAGATCGAGATCGAACTCGCGTTCCAGCCGCTCCTGGATGATCTCCAGATGCAGCAGGCCCAAGAAACCGCAGCGGAAGCCGAAGCCCAACGCCGCGCTGGTCTCGGGCTCGAATTCGAAGCTGGCGTCGTTCAAGCGCAGCTTGGCCAAGGAGTCGCGCAAATTTTCGTAATTGGCGGCGTCGGACGGGAACAGCCCGCAGAACACCACCGGCACGGATTTCTTGAAGCCGGGCAGCGGCGCCGGCGCCGGGTTGCGGTCTTCGGTGATGGTGTCGCCCACTTTGCAGTCGGCGATGGTCTTGATGCCGGCGACGATGAAACCCACTTCGCCCGGCCCCAGCTCCGGCACGTCGAGCCGCTTGGGCGTGAACACGCCGACATGATCGATGAAGTAGGCCGCTTCCGTCGCCATCATGCGGATCTTCATGCCCCGGCGCAGCACGCCGTCCTTGACCCGCACCAGAGTGACGACGCCGAGATAGGAATCGTACCAGCTATCGATCAGCAGCGCCTTGAGCTGGCTCTTGGCTTCGCCTTGGGGTGGCGGGATGCGCTGGACGATGGATTCCAGCACTTCGTCGATGCCGATGCCGGCTTTGGCCGACACCAGAATGGCGTTGGACGCGTCGATGCCGACCACTTCCTCGATTTCGGCGCGGACTTTTTCAGGCTCGGCCGCCGGCAGATCGATCTTGTTCAGGATCGGAATAATTTCGTGGCCGTTGTCGATCGCCTGATACGCGTTAGCCAAAGTCTGGGCTTCGACGCCCTGGCTGGCATCGACCACCAGCAGCGAACCTTCGCACGCCGCCAAGGAGCGGCTGACTTCGTAGGCGAAATCGACATGGCCGGGCGTGTCCATCAGGTTCAGCGCGTAAGTCTGACCATCCTTGGCCGGATAGAGCAGCCGCACGGTCTGCGCCTTGATGGTGATGCCGCGCTCGCGCTCGATATCCATGCTGTCGAGCACCTGCTCGGTCAGCTCGCGATCGGTCAAGCCGCCGCAACGCTGGATCAACCGGTCGGCAAGGGTGGACTTGCCGTGATCGATATGGGCGATGATCGCGAAGTTGCGGATTTTGTCGCGCTCGAACATTTACTGTCGTTCTTTCCTGATCCTAAGTCCGCAACGTGGCGCCGGTCGCCTTGGTCGCTTGAGCAACGATGCGGCTGCAGATCGCCTCGATTTCGGCATCGGTCAAAGTGCGCTCGACCGGCTGCAAGGTGACCGCCAACGCGATCGATTTTTTGCCCGGCTCGATGCCCTTGCCGGCATAGACGTCGAACACGGTCACGGCGCCGATCAGCGCGCGTTCGCCCGCCTTGACTGCCTTGACCAATGCCTCGGCGGTGACGGTATCGTCGACGATAAAGGCGAAATCGCGCTCGATCGGCTGGAACGGCGACAGCTTCAACAACGGTTTGGCGCGTGTGCCGCGCGCTTTGGGCATCGGCACCTTGTCGATGAACAGCTCGAAGCCGCCCACGCCCTGCAAATCGTATTGCTCGAGCAAGCTGGGATGGATCTCGCCGAACTGCGCCAGCACCACCGGGCCCAGGCGCAACACGCCGGAACGGCCGGGGTGATACCAAGCCGGTGCATCGGCGCTGGTTTGCGGCAGCTCGGCCGGCACGCCCAACTCGGCCAGCGCCGCCAGGGCCAGGCCCTTGGCGTCGAAGGCATCGGCGCTGCGCGGCTTTTGCGACCAGTTGCGCGGGCCGGTCGGGCCGAAATGCACGCCGGCCGCCACGGTCTGCTGACCGTTGGGCTCGGGCGAAGAATATTGCGGGCCGACTTCGAACAGCCCGACACCGCTCATGCCGCGGGCTTGATTGCGTTGCGCCGCCGCCAACAGATTGGGCAGGATCGACGGGCGCATCACATCGAGATCGGCGGAGATCGGGTTGATCACCGTCAGCGCGGGATTGCCGCCGCCGAATTGCTTGGCCGGGCCGTTGGGCATGAAAGAGTTGGTCACCGCTTCGACCAGGCCCCGCGACGCCAGCGCGCGGCGCACCAGACCGGCGCGGCGCTGTTGCGGTGTGCGGGCGGGCAAGGTCACGGCTTTGTCGCGCGGCAACGGCACCGCCGGGATGTGATCGAAGCCGTGCACGCGCACGATCTCCTCGACCAGATCGGCCTCGCCGATAATGTCGGGACGCCAGGACGGCACACCGACCTGCCAGGCGCTGGCATTGGCGTCGTTCACCTTGAAGCCCAGTGCGCTCAAGATTGCCTTGGCGCGGGGCGCCGGCACCTCGACCGCGGTCAGGCTGGCGACGCGCTCGGGCCGCAAAGCATACGAGCGGG
>JBBSNV010000093.1:0-7355 GCA_038260375.1 Reyranellales bacterium | reverse complement strand
CGCTGGATCTGCCGGGCGGCCTGATGGCGCGACGCGGCATGCGGCAGGAACCCGAGGCTGAACCGCTGGCGCCGGAGCCGGAATTGCCGCCACCGCCCGTCATCCTGGGGGCGGCGGATATAGACCTGCCTCTGGCGGCGCTGCTGCGTCTGCGGGCCAGCGATGCGGCCAGCTCGGCCGAGGGTTTCCTGGCGCTGCGTGGCCAGGCCCCAATACATCATCAGCGCAGCAGCGGCGACCAGGATCGGGACCGGCGCGGCATAAAGCATGTTGGGCCAGGTGAACCAGCGCTCCTTGAATTGCGCGTTGAGAAACGGCGTCCATAAACTCACCGCGCCGATCAAGGCCAAGGTGCCGATGCCGGCGAACGCGGTGAAGCGGCGCGCGCGGCGGCGCAGTTCGCCCTCGGTCTTCAGCACCAGCCATGCCGCGCCCAGCAGCGCATAGCCCACCACCAGCGCCACGCCGGTCAGCAGCGAGAACGGCGTCAGCCAATCCCACCAGCCGCCGGCATAGGCCCGGTTGGCCACCGGAATGCCCTGCACCAGCGCGCCCAGCGCGATGCCTTGCGCGAAAGTAGCGACGAACGAGCCCAGCGCGAACGCCCAATCCCACAGGAATCTGCCACGCTCGGTCTGGAAGCGGAACTCGAACGCCACGCCGCGGAAGATCAACGCCAGCAGCATGGCGATCAGCGGCGCGTAAAGCGCCGGCAACACAACCGCGTATGCCAATGGAAACGCGGCCAGCAAGCCGCCGCCGCCCAGCACCAGCCAGGTCTCGTTGCCGTCCCAGACCGGCGCGATCGTATTCATCATCGTGTCGCGCTGGCGCTTGTCGCGGAACAAAGGGAACAAAATGCCGATGCCGAGATCGAAACCGTCGAGCACGACATAGAGCAACACCGCCAGCGCAATGATGCCGGCCCAGATAAAGGGAAGATCGAATGCCATTTAAGTTTTCCCTCCCGCCTGTTGCGCCGGGGCTCGTTGCGCCGGGGCTTGTTGCACCGGACCGGGCGTGGTGCCGGCCGCGCGCTGCGGTTGGTGCGGATCGGGATCGCCCACTGCTGGCGTCGGCCGCCGCGCCATCAGGCGGACCACGTAGAAGATGCCGGCGCCGAACAGCGCCAGATAAACCACGACGAAAGCCAGCAGCGAGGCCGACACGGCCGGCGCCGCGATCGGCGACACCGCTTCGGAGGTGCGCATCAAGCCGTAAATCACATAGGGCTGGCGTCCCACTTCAGTGGTGATCCAACCGGCGATCACCGCGACGAAGCCGGCCGGTCCCATCAAACAGGCCGCACGCCACAAGAGCGGGCTGGCGTAAAGCCGCTGGCGCCAGCGTTGCAAGGCGCTGAACAGTCCGACCGCGATCATCGCCAGGCCGATGCCGACCATGATTCGGAAGCTCCAGAACACAATGGTGGCGTTGGGCCGATCGGCTTTGGGCCATTCCTTCAGGCCCTTGATTTCGCCATTCCATTCATGGGCCAGGATCAGACTGCCGAGATGAGGGATTTCCACCGCGAATTTGGTGCGCTCTGCTGCCATGTCGGGCAAGCCGAACAGCACCAGTGGCGCGCCGCGCTGGGTTTCGAAATGGCCTTCGATCGCCGCGATCTTGGCCGGCTGGTATTGCAAAGTGTTCAGCCCGTGCAAATCGCCCGCCACCAATTGCAGCGGCGCCACCAACGTCGCCATCCACATCGCCATCGAGAACATCAGCCGCGCTTCGGCATTGGCGCGGTCGCGCAGCAAATGCCAGGCGCCCACCGCGCCGACCACGAAGGCGGTAGTGAGGTAAGCGGCCAACACCATATGCGCCAGGCGAGAGGGCAAGGACGGATTGAAGATCGCCGCCCACCCCTCGGCCGGCACGTATTGGCCCACGGCGTTGATCGCGTAACCGGCAGGCGTCTGCATCCAGCTATTGGCGCTCAAGATCCAAAACGCCGACAGCAAGGTGCCGAACGCCACCATCAATGTGGCGAAGAAATGCAAGCCACGCCCGACGCGCTTGAGGCCAAACAACATGATTCCGAGGAAGCCGGCTTCGAGGAAAAACGCCGACATCACCTCGTAGCCCATCAGCGGGCCGATGATCGGACCGGCGCGGTCGGATAGCACCGACCAGTTGGTGCCGAACTGATAGGACATGACGATGCCCGACACCACGCCCATGCCGAACACGATGGCGAAGATTTTCGACCAATAGCGAAACAGCTGAATGTAAGTGTCGCGGCCGGTGACCAGCCACAGCCCTTCCAGCACCGCCAGCCAACTGGCCAAGCCGATGGTGAAGGCCGGAAAAATAATATGCGCGCCGATCGTGAAGCCGAATTGGAGGCGCGCCAGCAGCAAGGCGGTGAGGTCCATGAACCGTCTCCTTACGGCAACGGGTCGTAGCTTCTATTGAGCGGGCTATTTTCAAGTGCGAGCAGGCCGATCACAAGCACGGCGTTGTCGCGCGCCGCTTGGCCCCAGCGGCACCACGCCGCGGGCCTCAGCGGGTATTGGTAGCGGAAGCCGGCCCTACAGCGGTGAAGCCGCCGCCCAGGGCGCGATAGAGATCGACGATCGCGCTGTAGCGCAACAGATTGGCCTGCACCAAGGCGTCGTTGGCGTTAATTACGGTGCGCTGCGCGTCGAGCACGGCGAGGAAATCGATGGTGCCGGCGTTGTAGCGGTTCTGCGACAGCCGATAAGCAATCTGCGCCTGGTTGGCCGCTTCCTGCGCCGCTGCGAATTGCGCCTGGTAAAGCTGCGCCGCCGACAACGCGGTCTCGGTCTCGGTGAACGCGGTATAGATGGTCTGCGCATAGACGATCGCCAGTTCCTTGAACCGCGCCTCGCTCAACTTCTGCTGCGCCTCGAGCCGCCCGCCCTCGAAGATCGGCGCGGTGAGCGACGCCGCCAAGGATGTGATGAAGGTGCCGGGCGACAGTAGCTTGGTCAGCGCCGCCGCCACCGAGCCGCCTTCGGCGGTCAGGCTGATTGAAGGCAGGCGCGACGCACGCGCGTTGTCGATGTCGTAGCCCGTCGCTTTCAAATCGGACTCGGCGCGGCGAATGTCGGGACGTCGGCGCAGCAGTTCCGACGGCATGCCCGCCACGATCGCCGGCAACTGCAATTCGTTGAGCGACTGGGCCGCCACGTTGAAGCCTTCGGGCGGCCGACCCAGCAACAACGACAGCGACAACACGAGCGCGCGTTCGGATTGCCGCAGCGAGGCGATGCCGGCGCGCTGCGAAGCAGCGTTGCTGCGCTGCTGCGCCACTTCCAGATCGGACACCAAACCGGCGGCGCGCTGTTGCTGCAGCAATCCCAATGTGCGTTCGGTGGCTTGCAAATCTTCGTTGGCCAAACGCAGCCGGTCGCGCACCGCTAGGATTTGCAGATAGGTGGTCGCAACATCGGCATTGACCGTCAACGCCACGGTGTCGGCTTCGAATTGGCTGGAGATCACGCGCTGTTCGCCGGCATTGGCCGCCGCGCGGTTGGCGCCGAACAGATCGATTTGGTACGATGCGCTCACCGCGCCCTGATAGCTGCGCCGCACCACGGTGCGGCCCGTGCCGCCAGTCCCCGTGGTGTTAGGACCGGTGGTGGAGCGGCTGCCGGACAGGTTGGAACCCAGACTGGGATAAAGCGGCGCGGCCGCAATGGTGGATTGCGCTTCGGCCTGGGCAATGCGCGCCGCTGCCGCCTGCAAGTCTTGGTTGTTGGCGGCCGCCTGGTCGATCAGATCGGCCAACTCTCTACTCGTAAAGGCGCGCCACCATTGCCGATCGGGCCAGAGGTTTTCCGCACCCGGCACGCCCGAGGCGTATTGGAATTTGCCCGGCACCGTGGGCGGGGTCTGCTCGCGCGTTTCCTGAAACAGGTCGCAGCCCGTCAATCCCGCCAACATCAGCACGGCAAGCACAAAGCGTCGGCGGAAGGGATGCAGAATCAAGAGCGCAACCGCGAGCAATGATTTCCAGGAATACGCGCGCCCAGCGCGTGGTATCCCCGGCTAAGACCGTTATCTTACAGAGAAATTGGGCTGCGGCCTATTTATGCTAGGCTGGTCGGATCGGGAGTTGTCATGCCGCCATCCTCTGCCATCGATCTGGTGATCGAACCCCAGCCGCGCGATCTGGGCGATTTCACCGTGCGCCGCGTATTGCCGCAAATCGCACGCCAGATTGTGGGATCGTTCGTGTTCTTCGATCACATGGGCCCGGTGGTCTTTCCCTCAGGCGGCGGCATCGACGTGCGGCCGCACCCGCATATTGGGCTGGCCACCGTGACCTATCTGTTCGAAGGCGAGATCATGCATCGCGACAGTCTGGGCACGATCCAAGCCATCGCCGCGGGCGACGTCAACTGGATGGTGGCGGGCTCGGGCATCGCCCATTCCGAACGCACGCGGGCCGAGTTGCGTGCGGCCGGCCAGCATTTGCACGGCATCCAATCCTGGGTGGCACTGCCCAAGGCCGATGAGGAAGCCCCAGCCAGTTTCGTGCATCACCCCAAGGCATCGCTGCCGATGCATGAATTGCCTGGCGCAAAACTGCGCGTGATCGCCGGCACGGCCTATGGATTGACATCGCCGGTCGCGGTTTATTCGCCGACGCTTTATGTCGATGCCGAACTGCAAAGCGGCGCGCGCACCGATCTGCCCGACGACCACGAAGAACGCGCAGCCTATGTCGCCCGCGGCAAGATCAAGATCGGCGAGCGAGAATTCTGCGAAGGCCAGATGGCCGTCTTCCACCCCGGCGCATCGGTAAAGCTAGAAGCGCTGGCGCCCAGCCGGGTCATGCTATTGGGCGGCGCCAAGCTCGACGGCGAGAGGCATCTATGGTGGAACTTCGTTTCCAGCTCCAAGGACCGCATCGAACAAGCCAAGCGCGATTGGCGCGCCGGCCGCTTCGGCCAGGTGCCGGGCGAAACCGAGTTTATTCCGCTGCCGCAGCACTAGCGCTTCTCACCACAAGGTGAGCAACAGCGACGCCATTGCCGCTTGCTGGCGGCCAACGTCCGGCCCACTTTGGCCCAGGAATTAGAGCATGAGCCGCACCACCAAAATCGTCCTGGTCGTTTGGATTCTGGCGCTGATCGCGGGCGGTGCCTGGGTGGCGCGCGACACCTTGCACCCCGACGATCCGCAGCGCGTGGCGCCCAAAGGTTTCTTCAGCGGCGAGAGTTCGCTGGCCGCCAGCATCGGCGGCCCGTTCATCCTAACCGACCAGAACGGCGTGGAGCGCACCGATCGCGATTTCCGCGGCAAGCTGATGCTGGTCTATTTCGGCTACACCTATTGCCCCGATGTCTGCCCAACCGAATTGACGGTGATGGCCACCGCGCTCGATCAATTGGGCGCCGATGCCAGCCAGGTGGTGCCGCTCTTCATCACCGTCGATCCCGAGCGCGACACGGCCAAGGTGCTGAAGGAATACGTGCCGCAATTTTCCGAACGCATGCTTGGGCTGACCGGAGCGGAGCGCGACATCGCCGCCGTGGCCAAAGCCTACCGCGTCTATTACGCCAAATCGCCCGGCTCGGCCGGCACGCCTTATTTAATGGACCACACCTCTCTGGTTTATTTGATGGACCGCGAGGGCCGCTACCTGGCCCATTTCACGCCCAACAGCCGGGCCGAAGATATGGTGGCGGCCATTCGCCTGGCGCTGGCCAAGCCGGTCCCGCCCACCCCGCCGCCGGCCACACAAAGCCGATAGCGGAACCGAAATCACTCTCAAATCGTTGATTTGATTGAATTGCTGCACTGCAAATGAGGCAGTGACAGACTCGGTAGCGCTGGTACTATTCCGCGCTGCCTAAAAATGCAGCCATGCTTGTTGCGGATCAACCTGCGGTAAGGCACCGCCTTCGGAGTGACAATGCTTTATCAGTTGCACGACTGGCAGATGAAGATGGCTTGGCCGCTTCGTCTGGTCTCGCAGAGCATGCAGATTTTCTACACCCATCCGCTCAATCCGGTTTCCTACACCAAGGGTGGGCGCGCTCTGGCGGCGTTCGGCGAAATGATGGAGCGCATGACGCGGCATTTCGCCAAGCCGGCGTTCAACCTTCCTTTCACCACCATCGACGGCCAGCAAGTCGCCATCACCGAACAGATTCTCGAGCGCCGCACTTTTGGTCAGTTGCGCCGCTTCAAGCGCGAAGGACGCCGAGGAGGTCCAGGCGGCGATCCCAAGGTGCTGTTGGTGGCGCCGATGTCGGGCCATTACGCCACTTTGTTGCGCGGCACGGTCGAGGCGCTGTTGCCAGCGCATGACGTTTACATCACCGATTGGCGCGACGCGCGCCAGGTGCCGTTGTCGGAGGGCTCGTTCGATCTCGACGATTACATGGAATATTTGATCGACTACATCCACTATCTCGGCCCCGACACCCATGTCATCGCGGTGTGCCAGCCTTCGGTGCCGGTGATGGGTGCAGCAGCCTTGATGGCCGCGGTCAACGATCCGATCCAGCCCCGCACCATCACTCTGATGGGCGGCCCGGTCGACACCCGCATCAACCCGACCACGCCCAACGATTACGCCATGAAGCGCACCTTGCCCTGGTTCGAGCGCAGCGTGATCTCGCCCGTACCGCTGGGTTTTCCGGGCTATCTGCGCCGCGTCTATCCGGGCTTCATGCAACTGGCCGGCTTCGTATCGATGAATCTGGATCGCCATGTCGGCGCCCATTTCAAGATGTTCAGCCATCTGGTTCGCGGTGACGATGATTCCGCCGAATCGCATCGCAAATTCTACGACGAATATCTTGCGGTGATGGATCTGACCGCGGAATATTATCTGCAGACCGTGCAGGTGGTGTTCCAGGAGCATCGTTTGCCACGCGGCGTGTGGTCCAGCCGCGGCCGCCCCATTCAACCGGAGCTGATCACTAAGCCCGCGCTGCTGACCATCGAAGGTGAACTCGACGATATCTCAGGCCTGGGCCAGACCAAGGCGGCGCACGACCTGACGCCGGGCATTGCGCCTGCCAAGCATGTGCATTACGAGCAAAAGGGCGTCGGCCATTACGGCATTTTCAACGGCCGCAAATGGCGCGAGCAGATCATGCCGCGCGTGCACGACTTCATCCGCGCTAATTAAGTTTTCGCCCGCTCGATCGCGCGCCATAAGCTCTGGCGCGTCAGCGGCATATCCAAGCTTGTGACACCAAGCGGCCGCAGCGCAGCGAGCGCGGCCAGCACCAGCGCTGGCGGCGCGCCGGTGGCGCCCGCCTCGCCGCAGCCCTTGGCGCCGATGGCGTTGGTCGCGGTCGGCGCATCCTCGAACATCTCGATATCGATGCGCTGGAAATCAGTGGCGCGCGGCATGGCGTAGT
>JBBSNV010000092.1:0-7378 GCA_038260375.1 Reyranellales bacterium | reverse complement strand
GCGCGGATCGGGCCGTAGCGCACGCCATCGATCGTGATGCCGTTGGCCAGCTGCGCCAGCGCGGCGTCCTGGACTTCGCCATGCACACGTACCCTGTAACGCCGATCCAAACCAGTGGCCGGCAGTTCGAGCCGCCGCGCCAGCGCGCCGTCATTGGTCAGCAGCAACAGGCCTTCGGAATTGTAATCGAGCCGTCCCACCGCAATCAGCCGCGGCAAGCCAGGCGGCAGATTGGCGAACACCGTGGGCCGGCCTTCGGGATCGCGATGCGAAGTGATCAGGCCGCGCGGTTTGTGATAGCGGAACAGCCGCACGCGCTCTGGCGTCGGCAGCTTGACGCCATCGACGGTGATGACGCTGTTCTCGTTGACCACCACGGCGGGCGATTTGAGCACCTGGCCGTCCAAGGTGACGCGGCCGGCCTCGATCATGCGATCGGCATCGCGGCGCGAAGCCAACCCGGCGCGGGCGATGCGCTTGGCAATGCGTTCGCCGCCGCCGTCTTGGGGCGTTTCTTTTGCGTCGTTCATTTTGATTTCAGCGCGTCGCGGCTTCGCGCACGAAAGCGTCGAACAGGCGGGTGTCGCCTTGGCTGATGGAAAATTCGGGATGCCATTGCACGCCGATGCAAAAGCGATAGGCCGGCGCCTCGATGCCCTCGATCACGCCGTCTTCGGCGCGCGCATTGACGATAACGCCGTCAGGCTCGTCCTTGGCGGCTTGATGATGTGCCGAGTTCACCGGCAGTTCGTCTTCCTGCACGATGCGATGCAACAAGGTGTTGCGCGCCACCTTGACCGTGTGGCCGGGCTCGTTGCGAGGATTGGGCTGTTCATGGGCCAGCGGCTGGTCGATAGCGTCGGGGATGTGTTGGATCAGCCGGCCGCCCAGCACGACATGCAGCAATTGCTGGCCGCCGCACACGCCCAGCAGCGGCATATTGCGCTTCAATGCGCCTTGCGTGATGCCGAATTCGAATTGCGTGCGGCGGTCTTTGGTTGTCACGGTGGCATGCTTGGCGCCGCCGCCGTAATAAGACGGATCGACGTCGAACGCGCCGCCGGTGATCATCAGCCCGTCGAGCCGCGCCAAATATTCGTCGACCAGTTCCGGCTCGTGCGGCAACGCCACCGGCAGGCCGCCGGCCCGCACCACGGCGGCGAAATAATTCTCGCGCGCGGCATACCAAGGAAACTTGGAATAGCCACCCGGCGCCTCGGCATCCAGGGTCACGCCAATGACAGGTCTGCTCATGGCAGCAGCATAGCGAAAAAGCCCCAGGAAGGCGATGTAAAGGCGATGGCGCGCGGTTGACCGTGGGAACGCGCTGTCGCAGGGTGCGGCCATGGCCGACCAGCAAAGCTTCATGGATTTGGCGCTGGACCAGGCGCGCCAGGCCGCCGCGCGTGGCGAGGTGCCGATCGGCGCGGTGCTGGTCGATGCCTCGGGCAAAATTCTGGCCCAAGCCGGCAACCGCAGCGAAGAGCTCAACGATCCTTCGGCCCATGCCGAGATCCTGGCAATCCGTCTGGCCGGCGACATATTGCGCTCGCCGCGCCTGGTCGATTGCGATCTCTACGTGACGCTCGAGCCGTGCCCGATGTGTGCCCAGGCGATTTCCTTCGCCCGCATCCGCCGGCTCTATTTCGGCGCGCCCGATGCCAAAGGCGGCGGCGTCGAGCACGGCCCGCGCATCTTTGGCCAGCCCACCTGCCATCACCGGCCCGAGATCTATGGCGGCATCGGCGAAGTCGCAGCGGCGGAGTTGCTGCGCGGATTTTTCAGGGAGCGGCGGTAATCATGTAGTTGGCGCAGACGTCGTAATGCCAGGCTTCTCGCCGTATAAATATTCGAAGGCCTCTAAGAACTCCGGACTCTCTCTAAATCCTTTAAAGATCGGCCATTCAAGATAGTGCTGCTTTTCAATACCGGCTTTACCAAGCTCCTTCATAATTTTTGCTGCTGTTGGATAATCGGTATCAAGAACTGCCAGTGCAAGGCGGAAATCCTGGCTCGCCGCTGTCCAGTCTTCCTGTTTCAACAAGCTTCTCTTGTCATCCTCTTTGCCCAGCTGTTTGTAGGCATTCGCTAGGTTAATAACAGAAACAAGACGCATCCTTTCGTTAGATTTTTTCTTCATTGTATGTACTGAAAACTCTAACAAGGGTTCGGCCAAAGCTGCCCTGTCTTGCGACAGCAGCTCTAAACACACTTCATTTAGATCATGCTCGGCCGCCAACAAATCGTCTGGTTGTAATTTTCTCCAGACTACTTGGACAAGTTTTACTCCAATTTCGAAAAGCACGAGAAATGCTCGATCCAGATAGGCTTCTGATACTTCTAGTACATCACCAGCTTTGGCAGCGATTTCACACCCATGCTGTCTGCATACATTTAAATACTGTCGAGACACTACAGCATTGGTGTGGGCGCACAAATTTCTTCGCTCAGTAATTTCAACGAACTCTCCCCAAATCTTTAATTCTTTCCGTAAAGTTATACCTAGCTTAGCTTCCAGCCATTCGAATTGAGCGGTGTGACTGCGGCGTAAGACCATCTCTACTTCTTGTTCGATCATTAAATATCTTATGTCTTCTATCGAATTAAGCTCGGATATATCTGCTAAAGAAAATTTTTGATCGGATGCGGACAAGAGCTCTGGCTTTATGCGAAGCATGGTACTTATAAGATGTCCCAAAAATTCATCGTAATGACTAATCATCGTTACCAAAAAACTTCTCGGCATAATCTTTCCGGCGCGGGAGAAGTTCGCAGCTTTGCGTAACACCGCTATTGCTGTTTTGCCGAGTTCTAGCGAAAATCGCACTTCTTGCGTAACAGTATCGGCTTTCTTCTCTTGTCTTATAATTTTCCCATGAGTTTTAATGAAATTAGCTATTTCATCTCCACTTTGTCTTGCTGATTCACTTACTGAGTTAAGTACGATCTTAATAATAGAGTTTGTGCTTTCTAAAGATGAAATAAAGTCTTGAATCACGCGATTAAATTTGTACCGATCTTTTTCGTGTTCTTCGAAAACCTCTTCGAGATTTCTTTTCTGCGCTTGGGGCGCCGGCTGGGGAGTTTGGTCGGTTGTATCTGTCATAGATGACCTATAATGTTCGTTGAGTGAAAATAGCGTACGCGATAGAAGCTGCCAATATCTGCTTCGCTTTGAAATACTGACTAGCTCAGTTCATCGACGGCCCATTGTGCGGCCTCCCGCACAAACGACGATTGATCACCGAGGAGCCGTTCCAAAGCTGGCAGCGCATCCGCACTGCCGCTATTGCCCAGTGCGATGGCGACGTTGCGCAGGAAGCGGTCGCGGCCCAGGCGCTTGACCGGCGTGCCGGCGAAGCGCTGGCGGAACGCAGCATCGTCCAAACCCGCCAGTTCGATCAACAACGGCAATTGCAACTCGGCGCGCGGCTGCAGCGCCATTTCATTGGAGCGCTTGGCGAACTTGTTCCACGGGCAGATTGCCAAACAATCGTCGCAGCCATAGATGCGGTTGCCGATGGCTTTGCGGAACTCGTGCGGGATCGGGCCTTTATGCTCGATGGTCAGATAGGAAATGCAGCGCCGCGGGTCCAAGCGGTAGGGCGCGGGAAACGCCTGGGTCGGGCAGATGTCGAGACAGGCATGGCAGGCGCCGCAATGATCGGCCTCGGCCGCGTCGGGCGGCAGTTCCAGCGCCAGATAGATCTCGCCCAGGAACAGCCACGAGCCGAATTGGCGGGAGACTAAGTTCGTGTGCTTGCCTTGCCAGCCGATGCCGGCTGATTCGGCTAATGGCTTTTCCATCACCGGCGCGGTGTCGACGAACACTTTCAATTCGCCGCCATATTCGCGCGCGATCCAGCCGCCGAGCGCTTTCAGTTTCTTCTTCACCACGTCGTGGTAGTCGCGGCTCTGGGCATAGACCGAAATCGCGCCGCGCTCTTTGTGGGCGAGTTGTTCGAGCGGATCGCGCTCCGGTCCATAGTTCAGTGCCAAGGACAGCACGGTGCGCACGCCGGGCCACAGCATCGCCGGATCAGCGCGCTGCGCGGCGCGGTTCTCGAGCCAGTCCATGTCGCCCTGCATGCCTTCGCGCAGGAATGTCGTCAGGCGTTCGGGGCGAGGGCCTGCTTGCGGCGCGGCAAAGCCGGCGGCGGAAAAACCTTCGGCCAACGCGCGGGTGCGAATAGCGTCTTTGATCGATGCGGTCTCAATGGCCCGGTGATCGACCGTCATGGTCAGCCGCGGCCGCGATAGGGCGGCACGCCCTGGTCGGGCAGCCACGCATCCTTGGGCGGCTTGCCAGTTTGGTAGAACACGTCGATCGGCATGCCGCCGCGCGGATACCAATAGCCGCCGATGCGCAGCCATTTCGGTTTCAGCGCCGCGATCAGCCGCTTGGCGATCGCCACCGTGCAATCTTCGTGAAAAGCGCCGTGATTGCGGAACGAGCCGAGATAAAGTTTCAGCGATCTGCTCTCGATCAATTTGGCGGCGGGCAGGTAGTCGATCACCAGATGGGCGAAATCGGGCTGGCCGGTCATCGGGCATAGCGAGGTGAATTCCGGCGCGGTGAAGCGCACGACGTAAGACGTGCCACGATGCGGGTTGGGCACGGTCTCGAGCTTGGCTTGATCGGGCGATGCCGGCAGGGCGGTGGCCTTGCCTAGCTGCGTCAGTCCCTTGGGTGCTTTGGCCATTTATCCCTCGCTACAGCGGCGCAATGTCGCCGCCATTTTGCACCGTTTCGAACTCGGCGCAGAACGCATCCAAACTGCCACCGGCAATGGCCTGGCGCAGCCCGGCCATCAGCTCCTGATAATAGACGAGGTTGTGCCAAGTCAGCAGCATCAGCCCCAGCACTTCCTCGTTGCGGATCAGATGGTGCAGATAGGCGCGGCTGTAATCGCGGCAGGCCGGGCAGCGGCATTGCTCGTCCAGCGCCCGGCCGTCGTCCTGGTGCCGCGCGTTGCGCAGATTGACCGTGCCGCGCCGCGTGAAAGCCTGGGCGGTGCGGCCCGAGCGGGTCGGCAGTACGCAATCGAACATGTCGATGCCGCGGCGAACCGCGCCCACGATGTCGGCGGGTTTGCCCACACCCATCAGGTAACGCGGTTTGTCGGCCGGCATCAGTCGGGTGGTGATGTCCAAGGTGGCGAACATCGCTTCCTGGCCTTCGCCCACCGCCAGCCCGCCGATGGCGTAACCGTCGAAGCCGATGCCGGTCAGCGCCGCCACCGATTCCGCGCGCAGCTCGGGGAACACGCTGCCCTGCACAATGCCGAACAAGCCGTAGCCGTCGCGCGCCTTGAACGCGTCTTTCGATTGCCGGGCCCAACGCATCGACAGGCGCATCGACTTGGCGGCATCTTCCTGCTCGACCGGCCACTTCGTGCATTCGTCGAACGCCATGGTGATATCGGCATCGAGCGCGTGCTGGATCTCGATCGAGCGCTGCGGCGTCAGGCGATGCTCCGAGCCATCGAGATGCGAGCGAAACGTCACGCCCTGTTCGTCGAGCTGGCGTAACGATGCGAGCGACATCACCTGGTAGCCACCCGAATCGGTCAGGATCGGCTTGGGCCAATTCATGAATTGGTGCAGGCCGCCGAGGCGTTCAATACGCTCGGCGCCGGGCCGCAGCATCAGGTGATAGGTGTTGGCCAGCACGATCTGCGCGCCGGTCTCGGCCACCGATTCCGGTCGCATCGCCTTGACGGTGGCGGCGGTGCCGACCGGCATGAAGGCCGGCGTGTCGATTTCGCCATGGGCGGTATGAACGCGGCCGCGCCGTGCCGCGCCGTCTTGGGCCAAGAGGTCGAAGCCGAGCGCGCTCATGCTGACTCACGGTGTAATAGGCAGGCATCGCCATAGGAGTAGAAGCGATAGCCCGATGCCTTGGCGTGCGCATAAGCCTGCTGCATGCGTTGCAAGCCGCTGAACGCCGAGACCAGCATGAACAAGGTCGAGCGCGGCAGATGGAAATTGGTCAGCAGCAGGTCGACCGCCTTGAAGCGATAGCCTGGCGTGATGAAGATGCCGGTGTCGCCAGTGAAAGCGCCAATCTCGCCGTTGTCGTTGGCGGCGCTTTCCAGCAAACGCAGGCTGGTGGTGCCGACCGCAACGATGCGTCCACCGTTGGCGCGCGCCGTATTGATAGCTTGGGCCGTGGCGGCGTCGATGCAGCCCCATTCGCGGTGCATGACGTGTTGCAGGGTGTCCTCGACCTTGACCGGCTGGAACGTGCCGGCGCCGACATGCAAGGTCAGGGTCACGCGATGAATGCTTTTTGCCTGCAGCGCGGCCAACAGCGCCGGTGTGAAATGCAGCCCAGCGGTGGGCGCCGCCACCGCGCCGGGATGGGCGGCAAAGATGGTCTGGTAGTCGTCGCGATCGGCCGCAGCAGGCCCGTCCGGTCGCTTGATGTAGGGCGGCAGCGGCATTTCGCCATACTGCGCCAGCAAGGTCCAAAACGCCTCCTGCGGCACAGCGAAATCCACAGCCACTTCACCGCCGTCATGCTTGTCGAGCACGGTTGCGACAAAACCTTCTGCCATCACAATGCGGTCACCGGCTCTCAGCTTCTTGGCCGGCCGCGCGAAAGCCTGCCAGCGCGCATCGCCCAGATGGCGATGCAACAGCAACTCGATGCAGGCGGTGTTGCGTTTGCCGTGCAGTCTTGCCGGAATCACTTTGGTGTCGTTGGCCACCAACAAATCGCCCGGACGCAACAGATCGGGCAGATCGCCAATATGGCGATCGACCAGCGCGCCCGCTGTGACGTCGAGCAAGCGCGCCGCATCGCGCGGCACGGCGGGATGCGTGGCGATCAGCTCGGCCGGCAACTCGAAGTCAAACAACGCGACGCGCATGTCTAGCTGCGTTGCGGCTGCAGCGGCGCGATGCTGTTCATCAAGGCGCGGAACGGCGCCAGGAACAACAGCGCCAGGGCCAACTTCACCAGCAGATCGCCCTCGGCCCATCCGATCCAGGGCAGCGCTGTGCCGGCGAAAGCCAGGCTGAAGAACAACCCGGTATCGACGATCGAGCCCAAGGCCGAGCCGATCAACGGCGCCTGCCACCAGCTCTGCTGGCGCAAGCGGTTGAACACGGTGATGTCGAGCAGCTGGCCGACCAGGAAGGCGGTGCCGGAGGCAGCCGCGATGCGCCAGGTCGAAAGATAGATCGACAACGCCACGCCGCACACGAAGCCGACATAGACGATCTGCCGCGCGCGGCTGGGGCCGTAAGCGCGGTTGGCCAGATCGGTGACGAAGAACGACGCGGGATAAGTGATCGCGCCCCAGGTCAGCCAATCGTTGATCGGGAATTGCACCAGATAATTGGATGCCGCCACGATCGCGATCATAGCGAT
>JBBSNV010000091.1:0-7392 GCA_038260375.1 Reyranellales bacterium | reverse complement strand
GTGCCCAAGGAATTCAAGCACAATAACGGCAGACTGACCGGCGTGGTGTTCGAGAAGGTGGCGCACAAGACCGACGACAAGGGCCGCCGCCAATTGATGCCGACCGGCGAGCCGGACATGCTGATCGAATGCGACGACGTGCTGCTGGCGATCGGCCAGGAGAACTCGTTCCCCTGGATCGAACGCGATATCGGCCTGGAATTCGACAAATGGGGCATGCCCAAGGTCGACGAAATTACGTTCCAGTCGAGCCTGCCCAAAGTGTTTTTCGGCGGCGACTCCGCTTTCGGTCCCAAGAACATCATCTGGGCGGTGGCGCATGGCCATGAAGCGGCGGTGTCGATCGACAAGTTCTTGCACAACGAGGATGTCGCCAAGCGGCCGCCGCCGATGGTCACTCTGGCCAGCCAGAAGATGGGCATCCACGAGTGGAGCTACGACAACGATATTTCCAACGACAAGCGCTACAAGGTGCCGCTGAAAGACAAGGCGGTGGCGCTGAAGAACATCAAGATGGAAGTCGAGCTGGGCTTCGACCAGAAGCTGGGCTACGCCGAGACCCAGCGCTGCCTCAATTGCGACGTGCAGACGGTGTTCACCGGCAAGCTGTGCATCGAGTGCGATGCTTGCGTCGACATCTGCCCGATGGATTGCATCACCTTCACCGCCAACGGCGAAGAGGACGATCTGCGTCAGCGCTTGCAGGCGCCGGCGATCAACCGCAGCCAGGACATCTATGTCGGCGACGATTTGAAGACCGGCCGCATCATGGCCAAGGACGAAGATGTCTGCCTGCATTGTGGGCTGTGCGCCGAGCGCTGTCCGACCGGTGCCTGGGACATGCAGAAATTCATCCTCAACACCACCAACGCGGGGGCCGCATGTCGGGCCGCCTAGACACCGCCGAGCGCAGCGCCGCGCCGGCGCCGCATCGCCTCGAAGCGATCAACGATTTCGTCGTTCGTTTCGCCAACGTCAACGGCTCGGGCTCGGCTTCGGCCAACCAGCTGTTCGCCAAAGCCGTGCTACGTATGGGAATTCCGGTAGCGCCGCGCAACATATTTCCTTCGAATATTCAGGGCCTGCCAACTTGGTATGAAGTGCGCGTTACCGAAGAGGGGCATCTGGGTTGCCGCGGCGGCACCGACCTCATGGTCGCGATGAACCCGCAGACCTGGGACAAGGACGTGGCCGGCATCGAGCCCGGCGGCTACCTGTTCTACGATTCGTCCAAGCCGCTGCCGCCGTCGAAGTTCCGCACCGACATCACCGTCATCGGCGTGCCGCTGACCGAAATCAGCAACGCCACCTATACCGACAGCCGTCAGCGCCAGCTGTTCAAGAACATCATCTATGTCGGCGCGCTGTCGGCGCTGATCAACATGGACCCGGCGGTGATCGAAAAGCTGCTGGGCGAGCAGTTCAAGTCCAACGAGAAGCTGGTCAAAGCCAATATCCACGCGCTGCATCTGGGCCGCAATTGGGTGATCGAAAACTTGCCCTATCCGATTGGCCTGACCTTGCGCCAGGTCGATAAAGTAGGCGACCGCATCTTCCTCGAAGGCAATTCCGCCGCCGCCTTGGGCGCGGTCTATGGCGGCGCTACGGTCTGCGCCTGGTATCCCATCACGCCGTCTTCCTCGGTGGCCGAGGCGTTCACTTCATGGTGCAAGCGTCTGCGCACTGAGCCGGAAACCGGTAAAGCCCGCTATGCCATCGTGCAGGCCGAGGACGAAATCGCTTCGATCGGCATGGTGATCGGCGCCGGCTGGAACGGCGCGCGTGCCTTCACCGCCACCTCGGGTCCCGGCATATCGCTGATGACCGAATTCATCGGTCTGGCTTATTTCGCTGAAATTCCGGCGGTGCTGATCGACGTGCAACGCGGCGGTCCTTCGACCGGCATGCCGACGCGCACCCAACAGGCCGACATCCTGTCCTGTGCCTATGCCTCGCACGGCGACACCAAGCACGTGCTGCTGTTTCCCGAAGACCCGCGCGAGTGCTTCGAGTTCAGCGCCGCCGCGTTCGATCTGGCCGACCGGCTGCAAACACCGATTTTCCTGATGACCGATCTCGACATCGGCATGAACGATCGGCTGTGCAAGCCGCTGGACTGGAATCCCAACCACAAGATCGATCGCGGCAAGGTCATGACCGTCGAACAATTGGAAAAGGGCAAGGAGTTCGGCCGTTACCTCGATATCGACGGCGACGGCATTGCCTATCGCACCTATCCCGGCACGCATCCCACGCGCGGCTCGTTCTTCACCCGTGGCACCACTAAGAACGAATATGCCCGCTATTCCGAAGAGGGCACGGTTTACGTCCGAAACGTGCAGCGCCTGCTGCGCAAGTTCGAGACTGCCAAGAAGCTGGTGCCGGTGCCGGAGCTGATCAAGTCACCGGCCGGCGCACGCCACGGGGCTATCTTCTTCGGCTCGACCAGTCCTGCCATGCGCGAAGCACTGGAATTGCTGCACGGCCAAGGTGTGGCACTCGATGCCTTGCGCGTGCGCGCGTTCCCGTTCGGCGCCGAGGTCGAGGAATTCATCGCCCAGCACGAGCGCATTTACGTGGTCGAGCAGAATCGCGACGCCCAGTTGCGCAGCTTGCTGGTCAACGAATTGAATATCGACCCGGTACGATTGGTGCCGGTGCTAAACTACGACGGCACGCCGATCACCGCCCGCTTCATTACCCAAGCGATCGCCGAAGTCGAAGGTATCGCCGCGCCCGGCAGAAAGGCCGCGTCATGACGTATATTGCCAAGCCGAAACTTCATCATCCCAAGCTGCCGGTCAACGCGCTTGGCTTCACGCGGCGCGACTACGAGGGCTCGGTCTCGACCTTGTGCGCCGGCTGTGGCCACGACTCGATCAGTGCTGCCATCGTGCAGGCGATCTACGAATTGGCCATCCCGCCGCATCGCATTGCCAAGCTGTCGGGCATCGGCTGCTCGTCCAAGACCCCGGACTATTTCCTGGGCTCCAGCCACGGCTTTAACTCGGTGCACGGCCGCATGCCGTCGGTGCTGACCGGCGCCAATTTGGCCAACCGCGATTTGGTTTATCTGGGCGTGTCGGGTGACGGCGATTCGGCGTCGATCGGCATTGGCCAGTTCGCCCATGTCATGCGCCGCAACGTCAACATGACCTACATCGTCGAGAACAACGGCGTCTATGGCCTGACCAAGGGCCAATTCTCGGCCACCGCCGACAAAGGCTCCAAGGCTAAGAAGGGCGCGATCAATGCCGACGACGCGATCGACATGGTGGCATTGGGCATCCAAATGGGCGCCAGCTTTGTGGCGCGCAGCTTTTCCGGCGATAAGGAACAACTGGTGCCGCTGATCAAGGCGGCGATCGAGCATCCCGGCGCGGCGTTGATCGATTGCCTGTCGCCGTGCGTGGCTTTCAACAATCATTTGGGTTCGACCAAGAGCTTCGATTACGTGCGCGAGCACAACGATGCGGTCAACCATCTCGATTTCATCAGCGGCCGGCAGGAAATCACCGCCGATTACGCGCCGGGCGAATTGATCGAAGTACGCCAGCATGACGGCTCGGTCCTGCCGTTGCGCAAGCTGCATGCCGATTACGACCCGCGCAACCGCAGCCAAGTGATGGGCTATCTGGAAAAAGCCCGCGCCGATGGGGAGATCGTCACCGGCTTGCTGTATCTGGCCGACGCCGAAGACATCGACGATTTGCACGCCCGCATGAAGACCATCGATGCGCCGCTCAATTCGTTGGGCGATGCGCAATTGGTGCCGGGCGAGGCTGCGCTCCATAAGATCAACGCTTCGTTGCGGTAGGCGCTGCGAGATCGTTTGTGCGACGGGCGCTTCGGCGCCCGTTGTCGTTTTAATCGAGGTTCGACGATGCAACAGCCGGTTTGGGATAAATTGGTTGATTACCGCCGTTACGATGAGGCAGAAACGATTGCACGGGCGCAGCAATTCTACGCCGAATTGCGCCGCCGCCGCACGGTGCGCGAGTTTGCTGATACCCCGGTGCCGCGCCAAGCGATCGAGCAAGCATTGTTGGCGGCGGGCACCGCGCCGTCGGGCGCCAATCAGCAGCCTTGGCATTTTGCGGTGGTCACCGACCTTGCTATCAAGCGACGCATCCGTTGGGCGGCGGAAGAAGAGGAACGCGAATTTTACAGCGGCCGTGCCTCGCCCGAGTGGCTCGAAGCGCTGGCGCCATTGGGTACCGACGCTGAAAAGCCGTTCCTGGAGATTGCGCCGGTGCTGATCGCGATCTTTGGCCAGCGCTATGGCAAGCTGCCTGATGGCCGCAAGGTCAAACATTACTACGTGCCCGAATCGGTCGGTATCGCTACCGGCTTTTTGATCGCAGCATTGCATCATGCCGGGTTGGCGGCATTGACCCATACGCCCAGCCCGATGGGTTTCCTCAACGAGATCTGCCATCGCCCTGACGCAGAGAAGCCGTATATTCTGCTGGTAGTGGGCTATCCTACGGATGAGTGCCGCGTGCCGCGCCAGGGCGGCATCAAGAAGAGCCTGGCGCAAATCGCTTCATGGATCGAAACTACCGGCTGATCGGCGCGTCATAACTTGTCTGCATCTTGTACGCGCCACACGCCTTCGCCGTCATGAAGGCATCGCTCGACTATTATTCGACCCGTAGCGCATCGGACCAAATCCCCGACCGGAGACCGTAGCGATGGACAGCGTCGTGGATTTTTTCAAACGCCTGTCCGAGCCCGGCGGGTGGCAACAGATATGGTCGACTGTCGAGACGTGGTTCCTGCGCGACGTGGCGGTGCTGGCCAACGCCCTGCAATTGGGCTGGATCGTTGCTGCGTTTTTGCTCGCCCGCTTGCTAGCTCCGAGATTGAAGGCCGGACTCGAGCGTCTCGGCGGGCATCCGCGGCTGGAATGGGGGTTGAAGCGGATTTGTCGGGCCCTGGTGCCGCTGGCGCTGCCATTGCTGTGGCTGGTGATGACATGGATCGCGGTGCCGGTTGCGGTTCGCGCCGGCTGGCCGCACCAACTGCTTACCACCGCAGCCAGCCTGTTGGCGGCGTGGGCGCTGATCCGCTTCGCCACCCAATTGGTGCGCGACCCGGCCTGGTCGCGGCTGATTGCGATTTTCGCCTGGGCGGTCGCCGCGCTCAATATCGTCGGTCTGCTCGACGAAACCATGACGATGCTCAACGGTATCGGCATCGACATCGGCGGCCTGCGCATCACGGTGTTGACCGTGATCAAGGGCGTATTGCTGATGGCGCTGCTGCTGTGGCTGGCGACCGTCGCGTCGCGCTTCCTCGAGCGGCGCATTCGTACTTTGCCCAATTTGACGCCCTCGGCCCAGGTGTTGTTCGGCAAATTGTTCAGGATCGTGTTGCTCACCATCGCCGTGGCGGTGGCGTTGAGCAGCGTCGGCATCGACCTGACGGCCTTCGCCGTGTTCAGCGGCGCGGTCGGTGTCGGCCTTGGCTTTGGCCTGCAGAAGGTCGTATCCAATTTGATCAGTGGCGTGATTCTGCTGATGGACCGTTCGATCAAGCCGGGCGACGTGATCAGCATCGGCGACACCTATGGCTGGATCAACACCTTGGGCGCGCGCTTCGTGTCGGTGGTGACGCGCGACGGCACGGAATATCTCATTCCCAACGAGGAACTGATCACCCAGCCGGTGATCAATTGGTCGTTCAGCAACAATGCCGTGCGCCTGAAAGTGCCGATCGGCGTGTCGTACAAATCCGACATGCACGCGGTGCGGGAGCTATGCCTGGTGGCGGTGGCGGAAGTAGAGCGCGTGCTGGCCGAACCCAAGCCGGTTTGCTTGATGAAGGGGTTTGGCGACAGTTCGGTCGATTTCGAACTGCGCTTCTGGATTACCGACCCGCGCAACGGCATCGCCAATGTGCGCAGCGAGGTGCTGTTCAAGGTTTGGGATAAATTCAAGGAAAACGGTGTGGAAATTCCATTCCCGCAGCGCGATTTGCATTTCAAGTCGGCACCCGAGAAGTAGCGACGGCTGGATCAGACCGAGGCCACCGCTGCCAGGCGCGGATTGCGTTCGGGCGGCAGGCTGGCCCGCAGATCGGCGATCAATGCGTCGCGTTGCGCGCGATATTTCGGTTCGGACCACAGGTTGCGCCATTGCTGCGGATCGTTGGCCAGGTCGTATAACTCGCCCTCGCTGCCGTCGTAGAGCGAACTCTTTTCGTACACGGTGCAAATCCAACCGTCGCGATACAGCGTGCGCAGATGCACGCTGATGCCCTTGAACTCACTGTCCCATTCGGTGATGGTGCGCTCGCGATTTTGCTGCTGCGCTTGCTTGGTGCTTTGCGGCAGTGCCTGGCCTTGCATCCACGGCGCCGCCGCCAATCCGGCGATGGCGCAAAAGGTCGGCGCCAGATCGACTTGGCCGACGGGGGCGGCGATACGCGCCGGTGCAATGCCGGCGTTCTTGGCCGGTCGCCAGATCATCGGCAGGCGCATCAGGGCATCGACGTGATAGGGGCCTTTGAACAGCAGCCCGTGATCGCCTTGCAATTCGCCATGGTCGGTGGTGTAGACGATATCGGTGTCGTCGCCCCAGCCGCGCTCGGCGACGCGCTGCCACACCTTGGCGCAGGCGTCGTCGATCAGCTCGTTCTCGATATGGATCATGGCGTGGATCTCGCGCAGCTGGTCGCGCGTCACGCCGGCCGGCACGAAGTCGGGCGGCGCCTCGTAATTGGTCACCAGCCGGCCGTCGTACCAGTCGAGCCAGTGGCGCGGCTTGGTAGCCAGGCTACGCCGTGCCGCTTCGCCTTCCAGGCAGGTATCGGGCAGGTCGAGTTCGCGCCAATTCACCCGTCCCAGCTGCGATTGCGGCGGATCCCAAGGGTGATGCGGGTCGGGAAAGCTCATCCAGCAGAACCAATCGGCGTCGTCCGGCAGCGAATCGAGCCAGGCAATGGTGCGGTCGGCCACCCAATCCGTGTGGTAATGCCCCCGTTCGATCGGGTTGTGCTTGACCTGCACTGCGTCGGTGTCGCCGCCGCCATGGCTGTTCTGCTCGAGCTGCATTGAAATCAAACGATAGAAGCCCTCCACCTCGTCGGGATGGTTTTCCGCCATCCATTTCGAATAATGCAGCAGGCCGCGCGCCACATGGCCGGCCAGCTCCATGTGATCGAAGCCGCGATGCGGGCCGAACTGGCCAAGCTGGGCCATGCGGTTTTCGTAGAACTCGAACTTGCGATCGATGAACGGCTCGAAATGCGCCTTGCCGATCAGCGCCGTCTTGTAGCCGGCTTGGTCCTGGAGATAACGCGCCACCGATGGGGCGTCGGCTGGCAGCGGCACTCCGTTCATCCACACCCCATGGCTGCGCACGTATTGGCCCGTCACCATGGTGGCGC